>JAFBAP010000001.1 GCA_019247695.1 Verrucomicrobiota bacterium
ATGCCGCTCCGAACTCCGAACTCCGAACTCCGAACTCCGAACTCCGAACTCCGAACTCCGAACTCCGAACTCCGAACTCTTTCCGCTTTCCGCCGTGGCGCCGTGTGCTTCTGAGGGTGTCGGGTGTCGGGTAGATGCGGAGCTGCCGGCCAACCTCTCCCCCGCGGTGGCCGCCAAATCGCCGTGCCCGCCGTGTGACCCTGTGGTACGCTGTCCTGGACACCATGACCAGCACCCTGCAAGTTCATCCCCCGCCCTCGGGCGGCGAACACCGGTTTACCGTCGAGGATTTTTACAACATGGTGCCGGCCGGTCTCCTGGAGGAGGATAGCCGGGTCGAGTTACTCGAAGGTCACGTTATCCCGATGGCGCCGATCGGTCCCGAGCATCATTGGATCCTGCGTGACCTGCTCGAAGCCTTCGTCATCCAGGAACATGGACGTTTTCAGACAGAACCGGGGCGTTCGTTACCAATCCCCTATCATAACGTGCCCGAGCCGGACCTGATGCTTTGCCGCCCGGGTGCCGTGAACCGGCGGAAGCACGTGAGGCCTGAGGGCGTTTTGCTGGTCATCGAAATCGCGGACTCGACCCTTGAACGCGACCTGGGGGTTAAGGCCAACATTTACCGGGAAGCCAAAATCCCTGAATATTGGGTCGTTGACGTGCAACACCGATGTTTGCACATCTTCGGCCTCGTCGAGGATCTCTACGAGAAGGCGCTCGTGAGTGCAGGTAAGGTCTCCCCAAAGGCTTTGCCCGGGGTGGAAATTGACGTGGACCTATTGTTTGGAGGCGACGAGGCCTGACAGCCGTCACCGTCTTTTACGCCGCAATCCGTCGAAATAGACGATCACGATGATAAGGGCACCGGTGATGATCCGCTGCCAGAACGAATTCACGTTTAACAGGTTGGCGCCGTTATTGATCGTCGTGAGAATGAAGGAACCGAGCAGCGGCCCGTGGACTGAGCCGATGGCACCGAAAAGGCTGGTGCCGCCGATCACGGATGAAGCGATCGCCTGCAATTCCCATCCTTCCGCCTGGGTGGCGTTGCCGATGCCGATGCGCGCGGCGAGCAGAATGCCGACAAAGGCGGCGCAGAGGGCCGACAGCGTGTAGGCGATGTAGAGCATCCTTTTCGTGTTGATGCCCGACAAGCGGGCGGCCTCCATGTTAGAGCCGATCGCGAAAAGGTAGCGGCCGAATCGGCTATGATGCAGGAATATATAGGAGGGAATCGCGACCACTAACACCATCCAGAACAGGTTCGGCACGCCGAGAAAATCGCCCCGTGAAAAGCCCGTGAATTGATCATTGGTGATGGAAATGGTGGCGCCGTTGGTCATGAGCAGGCCGATGCCGCGCAGCGCCGTCAGGGTTGCCAGGGTCATGATGAATGGCGGCAAGCCGAGACGGCTGATTCCGAAGGCATGGAAAATGCCGATAATCAGCCCGATTCCAAGTGTGATGACGATGGCGGCCGAAATCGGAAAACCATGGGTCAACAGCACGGCGATGATGACGCTGGTGAAGCCGACGACTGCACCGACCGACAAATCGATTCCGGCGGTGATGATCACGAAAGTCTCTCCTACCGCCAGGATTGCGGTCATCGCGCCCTGACGCAGCAGGTTGGAGATGTTGCCGTACGTCCAGAAACTCCTCGTGCTGAAGGCCAGGGCCAGCCACATGAGCGCGAGGAGCGCGAGCAGGGTCAGGCTGAGAAGCGTGCCGATGCGCGCCCTCTTTTTGGTTGCGGCTAACGGTACAGCCTCAGACGCTTCAACGCTCATTTTGCTCATCCTCCATAACGCTGTTTCTCATTGTTGTTACCGGCGTCAAACGCCGATCGCTTCCGTTAAGATGGTTTCGTGCAACACCTTCTCGCTCGTATGGCCACTGTCATGGCTCGCCACCAGCCGTCCCCGGCGAAACACGTGGAGCGTGTCAGATAGATCGTAAACCTCCGGCAGATAGGAGGAGATCAGGATGATCCCCGCACCGTCCTTCAGCAGTTTGGCAAACAGTTTGTAGATCTCAGCCTTCGTGCCGACGTCGACGCCGACCGTCGGCTCGTCGAAAATGAAGAGCTGGGCGCCATGGTTGAGCCATTTGCCGATGACGATCTTTTGCTGATTGCCGCCGGAGAGGCTCGACGCGAGGGCGTCGCGCGAGGCGGTTTTTATCTGCACGTCGCGGATCTGGCGGTCGGCGGCGGACGCCTCGGCCAATGGGTTGATCACGATGCCCCTCGTCAGCCGCTTGTAGATGGGCAGGTTGAGGTTGAGCCCGACCCCAAGGTTGAGGCACAAACCCTGATCGCGCCGGCTTTCCGGCACCAGGGCAATGCCCAGCGAGATCGCATCCTTTTCCCGGCGGATGTCGACCGGCTGGCCTTTCCAGAAAATCTGTCCGCCGGTCTTCGGGAACCGGCCGAACAGACTCTGCACAAACTCGCTGCGCCCGGCGCCGATTAAACCGTAAAGGCCGATAACCTCGCCTGCCCGAACCCGAACCGAAACGCCTTCGAAGCCCTGGCCGGTGAGGCTTTCGGTGCGCAGGATCTCGGCCCCGAAAGGAATCGTCTCCTTGTAATGGATCTGCTCGATCGAACGGGCGATCATGCCGGCGATAAGCTTCTCCTCGTTCGTCTCGGCGACGCGCTGGGTTGATACAAGGCTGCCGTCACGCAGGATCGAGACGCGGTCGGCGAGCTGGAACACTTCCTCCAACCGGTGGGAGATGTAGACGATGGTGACGCCCTGGGCTTTGAGACGGCGGATCAGCGTGAAGAGCTGGGCGGCTTCCTGCCGGGTGAGATAGGCCGTTGGCTCATCGAAGATGAGAAAACGCGTGCCGCGCGTCGTGGCGCGCGCGGTCGCGACCAGTTGCTGCTGGCCGATCGTAAGGGTAGACAGCAAGGCGCCGGCCGGCAGCTGAAAACCGATCTCGTCCAGAATCTTCTGAGCGTCGCGCACCATCGCGCCATGCTGCAGCAGCCCCAAGCGCACTTTCTCATCGCCGAGGAACAGATTCGCCGCCACCGAGAGATGCGGGCAGAGCACGACCTCCTGGTGCACCGCGTTGATGCCGAGTTCGATCGCCTCGTGCGGGGTGGCAAGCGCAACCGGCTTGCCTTCCCAGAACACTTCGCCGCCCGAACGCGGATGGACGCCCGTAAGCAGCTTGATCAGCGTCGATTTACCGGCGCCGTTCTCGCCGACGATTGCGTGGACCTCCCCCGCTTCAAAGGTGAGATCAACGTGCTTCAGCGCGTGGGTGGCGCCGAAACGTTTATCGAGCCCTTTGAGGACCAGGATCGGCACGGCGGACGCCGTGCCTGCCTTTAAGTCGCTGTTAGCCCGGGCCACACCCGATTGCGTCTGATTCATCGACGGCTGGTTACTTACTGGTTGTTTATGGATCAGGGGCCGCCGGGCGGTCTGAAGGCACCCTCCGGCTTACTTACTTACTTGATCTTCGGGTTAAGCAGCTCCTGGGATCGGGGACTGTCCATGTTCGCTTTGGTGATCAGGTTCACCCCCGTGTCTACCTGCGCAGCCACCTGCTCGCCCTTGGCTGCGGCCAGCGCGGTCTTGACGCCGTCATACCCCATGCGGAATGGATCCTGGACCACCAGGGCCGCGATCGTGCCGTCTTTAACGAATTTCACGAGCTTGTCGTCCGAGTCAAAGCCGACGAGTTTGATTTTGTCGGCCACCTTATTCTCGGCGATCGCCTGGCCTGCGCCTTGCGCCATGATCAGGTTGGAGGCAAAAACGCCGCGCAGGTCAGGGTTGGCCGTTATCAGGTCGGTCATGATGTTCAAGCCGGTCGTCGCCTGACCGTCGGCAACTTTATCCGCAGTGAGTTTCAGTCCCGGGTATTTGGCTCCGAGCTCTTCCTTGAACCCTTTGGCGCGCTGGTCGAGGGAACCGACCCCGGGCAGCGAGGTGATCAGCGCAACGGCACCTTCGGCTTTGCCGTATTTCGCCGTGATCGCCTCAGCCAGACCGTCGGCCGCGACCCGGCCTGCCTGCACGTTATCGGTGGTCAGAAAGGAGGTGAAAGCCTTCGAATCAGCCGCAGAGTCGATCCCGATGACTTTGACCTTTTTGGCGGCCTCGTCGATCGGCTTACCAAGGGCGGCGAATTGGGTTGGTGCGATGACGACGGCAGCCGGGTGCCCGGAGACGGCGTTCTCGAGGATGGAGATCTGGCCATTGATGTCGGATTCGGACTGGGCGCCGAGCTCCGGCACGCTAACGTTGAGATCCTTACCGGCCTTGCGGCCGCCGGCAAGGACGATCTGCCAGTAGGCCGACGTGGTATCCTTAACGATGAGCGGGATGGTAAGTTTCTGGGCCGAGGCCGGCACCGCCTGGAGCATTCCGGCGATGACGAGCGCTCCAAACAGAGCGGTAAAGATGCGCGGGCGGGGGAACAAGCTGACAACTTTCATGGGCTAATCTTGTTATAAGGCGCCGCAAACCTGGGTGGTGACCCCGGCAAGGAGCGGCGCGTTCCGTACCAGGGAGGTCAATGGGTAAGAACAATTTGACGTGGATTGTTATACGCGGTGAGCCGTTGAATCAAGCAGAATGGTTCGCTCGACGGATAACCTCGTCGGAGCGGAAAGCGCCGAGCCCCCGCCACGGGCAACCGTGTGAGAACGTGCATTGAAGTTGTGCGCGAGCGGGCGTGCTTCACCTTGTCGCGGCGCCTTTCCCGCATTTTCTGAGGTGAGCCGGATGAAAACGTCGACCCAAAGGCGGGTTTAACCGGCCGGATCAATGGTCTCTCGGTCCGGGTACGGGAGAACTGCCAAGCCCCGTGAAAGTATCTTTTCGCCCTGCCCACAAGTAATGCCGGAAAAAGCCGAAGATTAACGGTTCGACCGCCCGGTCCTCAAACAGGCCGATCCCTCCCCCGCCCGCATCAAAATCGTTTGCGCCGGCGTTGTAGGTGAGCCCGAAATACGGGTTGTGCCCACCCCCGACCACGGAATGAAAATAGAAGGGGGCGCCCGCTTTTTCCATGGCTTCCACCAACACTTCGGCTTGCAGGTAGGGCACCAGTTTGTCGGCAGTCCCGTGCACGACCAGCATGGGAGGCTGGCTTGCGTGCACGTAGTTGACCGGACTGGCCGAGCGCGCGAGTTCGGGACGTTCTGAAGGCGGTCCGCCGAAGAGGGCTTTCAAGTTGGTGACCAGCGCCGGCATGGGCAGCGTAAAATCAGAGACCCCGAAAAGGTCGACGACGCAGGTCACCTCGCTGGAGACGTTCAGATTTTCGCCCACGTCGAACGCCTTGTCCCCGTTCGTGACGCCCAGCATGGCCACCAAGTGGCCGCCGGCCGATTCACCGATCACCCCGATCCGGTTCGGGTCGTACCCGTATTGCTCGGCGTGGGCGCGCAACCAACGGAGGGCCGCTTTGCAGTCTTGGATTTGGACGGGCCAAACCGCGGCCGGGCCGGCCAGGCGGTAATTGATCGACGCCATGGCGTAGCCGTCCCAAAGCAGCTGCAGGTTGTCGGGGTTCCAGCTGTCGCCCATCTTGTCGCCGTGCTCCCACCCGCCGCCGTGGACGTAGACGATCAACGGTTCGTTTTTGTGTTCGGTCGGAACGTACAAATCCAACTGCTGCTGCGGACCGCCGCCGCTGACGTATGGCACGTTCCAGACCACCGCGACGCTGTTGCCGCCGGTGGGGTACGGTTGCTGGGTAACCGTGCGAACTTGTGCGCGTCCAATTCCGGCAGCGCCGAGGACCGCCGAAGTGAGAAGCACGAAAAAGAGTTTCGATGGCCAGGTTGGGTTGATGAGCATTGTGGGGGAGGAACAGGACGGCACCGGCTATGACGTTGTCACTTTTGCATAGAAATTCCACATCTACTTTTTGCATGGCGTTGCCAGCCGAGGCTTCCGGACCCCCTCAAGGCCCTGAACCGCGCAAGACGCCAGCGCCGCCGCAGCAACCGGGCTCACGCATCGTGCGCCCGGTGGGAAATCCGGGGCATGACCGCAACGGCCTTGGATTCGGGAACCCGAAGCAGCCGCTCATCTCTTCCGTCGCGTTCAAAGAGCGACTAAGCTATTTGTAGGTCGTGGTGATGATCGAACTTCCGCTACATTAAATCGACGAAACTCAACGCATGCCAACGCTTGTACCCACTGCACCCGGCAGAGACATTGAGCTCTGGAACGCGGACGAGTTCCTCGATTGGCTCGAACCGGGCGTTCACGCCGAACTCCTCAATGGCAAGCTCCTCATGCATTCTCCGGTCAGGGGCGACAGAACCCGCGAGCGGCACCCTCTGCCGCCCCTTCAGCAAATCCAACCCGGCGGGGCGGGCGTTTGTTAGGGAGGGCGTACAGGCGTGACGCCTTAGGAGGGCTCGATCGTGATTTGACGGTTAACCAGGGTAAACCCTGGGCTATGGTCTAACGCCCCTTCGGGGCTGAAAGCGACCCCGAAATCCGTCCGCTTTCGGCCGTTACCCCTGTTGGGCACAAAAGCGAGGTAAACGCCAGGCGGAGCGTCCGGCAGCACCTCCTGCGCCGGAATTATACCCAATTAATTGTCCACATAGTATGACATCGTCCAGGCTAAATTTCGCCGATGCGGATGCAGGCGGCGCGGCGCCGGGGTGCTTTTTCTTCCAGGGCCGGGCGCACTTGCTTACAGGCTTCCGTAACGTAAGGACAACGCGGGTGAAACACGCATCCGGAGGGCGGGTTCAACGGTGAGGGCGGGTCGCCTTGCAGGATGATGCGTTGGCGCGCGCGCTCGCGGACCGGGTCGGGAATCGGCACCGCGCTGACCAGGGCACGGGTGTACGGATGCAGGGGCGCCTCGACCACGGCGGCGGCCGGCCCGATCTCCATCAAACGGCCCAGGTACATCACCGCGATCCGGTTAGAGATATATTTGACGACCGAGATGTCGTGCGAAATGAAGATCATCGTCAACTGCCGTTCCCGGCACAGACGCAGGAGCAGGTTGATGATCTGGGACTGGATCGAAACGTCCAGCGCCGATACCGGTTCGTCCGCGATGATCAGCTTCGGTTCAGGCGCTAGCGCTCGGGCGATGGCGATGCGCTGGCGCTGGCCGCCGGAGAATTCGTGCGGATAACGCCGCATCTGGTTCGGCGGCAAACCGACGGTGGTAAGCAGCTCGGCGATCTTTTGCAGTAACGCCGGTTTCCGCAGCTTGCCCCGCGTCTGAATGGCTTCAGCCAACGCGTCGTAAACCGTCATCCGCGGGTTGAGCGAGGCGTACGGATCCTGAAAAATCATCTGGAAGTTGGGACGCTCGGTCCGTACCTGACGCGGGTTGAGTCCTGAAAGGTTACGCCCTTGCAGGCGAACCGTGCCGCCGGTGTTCCGGATCAACTGCATGACGGTGCGGGCCAGGGTGGATTTGCCGCAACCGGACTCGCCGACCAGCCCGAGGATTTCGCCTTTCTCAAGCTCCAGGTCGATTCCGTCAACCGCCTTTACCATCCCGGCAGCCCGGCGGAAGATGGTTCCGCGAAAGACCGGGAAATACGCTTTCAGCTGGTTGAGTTCGAGAAACCCGCTCATGCTCATGCGCCGGCGGCAACTTTGAGGTTGCTGAGCTCACCCGCCTGGTACCGCAGGCAGGCGGTCTGGTGGCGTTCCGCCATCGTCTGCAACGTAACCGGCTGCTCGCGGCACTTCGGCTCGGTGTAAGTACACCGGGGCGAGAACGGGCAGCCCGGCAACGGCCTGGAGAGATCGGGCGGCAGGCCGGGAATGGTAAAGAGCGGCCTGCCCTTTTGATGAAGGGCTGGGATCGACTGCTGCAACGCCGCGTTATAAGGATGCATCGGGCGCGCGAAGATCTCCTCGGTCGAGGCCGACTCGACGATTCGGCCCGCGTACATTACGTAAACGTCCTGACAAAAGGCGGCGACGACGCCGAGATCGTGCGTGATGAAGATCACGGCGGTGCCGAGGTCCCGCTGGCGTTGTTTCATCAACTCCAGAATCTGCGCCTGTACGGTCACATCCAGCGCCGTCGTCGGTTCATCCGCGATCAACAGTTCCGGGCGGCTGATGAGAGCCATCGCGATCATGACCCGCTGGCGCATCCCGCCGGAGAATTCGTGCGGGTAAAAATGGATGCGCCGCCCGGCATCCGGAATACCGACTTCCTCGAGACCGGCCACAGCCTGGTCAAGCGCGTTGCGGCGGCTGATTTTTTCGTGCACCCGCAAGGGCTCGATCAACTGCTCCGACACCCGCAGGTACGGGTTTAATGACGTCATGGGATCCTGGAAAATCATCGAGATGCGTTTCCCGCGGATACGCCGGAGTTGCTCCCGGCTGCACCCGAGGAGATCCACCCCGTCGAACATTGCCCGCCCCCCTACAATTCGCCCGGGCGGTTGCGGGATCAATCCGAGGATCGAGTAGCACGTGACGGATTTGCCCGAGCCGGACTCGCCGACGATCCCGAGGGTTTTGCCCGGCTCCAGCGAGAAGGAAACATCGTCGACGGCCCGCACGATCCCGGCCCGCGTGTAAAAATACGTCTTGAGGTTTTCAACGCTCAGAAGCGGCATGGAACTAGGTCAGTCTTTGGACGATTGGGGGTCGAGCGCATCCCGCAAACCATCCCCGAGGAAGTTGAGCGAGAAGAGCGTTGAAGAGAAAAACAGGGCCGGGAAGAGCAGCAGCCAAAACGAAGTTTCCATCGTCCTCGCGCCGTCGTCGAGAAGGGCGCCCCAGGAACTCATCGGAGGCGGGACGCCCAGCCCGAGAAAGCTGAGGACCGCCTCCAGGAGCATCACGTCGGGCACCGTGAGGGTGGTGTAGATGATCACCGGACCGAGGACATTCGGGATGAGGTGTCTCAAGATGATCCGCCGTTCGCTCAAGCCGAGCGAGACGGCTGCTTCGACGAATTCCTGATGCCTGAGTGAAATGATCTGGCCGCGGACGATTCGCGCCATGGTCAGCCATTCCACGGCTCCGATAGCCACGAACAACAGGATAAAATTGCGGCCGAAAGTCACCATCAGAAGGATGACGATGACCGTGAAAGGAAGCGCATAAAGGACGTCGACTACCCGCATCAGGACCAGGTCGACTTTGCCGCCGGCAAAACCCGCCACCGCACCCCAGAGCACGCCGATGACCACCGAGACGAGGGTGGCCGCGAAACCGACGGCCAGGGAGATCCGGCCGCCGACCAACACGCGGGTAAGCAGATCGCGCCCGAGCGCATCGGTGCCGAAAAGGTGCCGGCGGCTGGTCAGGTGATAGGTGTACTGGTCGTCACGGTAGACATCCCCGCGGAAGATCCCGGCGGCGATGGCCTGGCGTTCCGCTTCCGGCTTGTCCAGGAATTCGTCGTCCAGCGACGAGAAGGCGAGGTAATCGCGACGCGGCTCCCCGGCGTTCCGCGCCTCGACTCGTTGGACGATCCGTTCCAGCGGGGCGCTGGCCTTCAGGCTTAGTTCGGTGCGCTCGTAGGTGTAGCCGGTCAAAAACGGGCCAAGACCGCACGCGACCGTCATGGCCGTGAAAAAGATCAGGCCGGATAGAGCCAGCTTGTTCCGCTTGAGGCGATACCAGGCGTCTCTCCAGAGGGAGGTGCCGGCGACGGCTGCTTCTGCGCCGGCGCCTCTATCCCTTGCGTCCGGAAAACTGATTGCCGTTTGGCTCATGAGGATGATCCGCGGCTTTTCGGGTCAAGCAGCGCCTGGACGACGTCCGACACCAGGTTAAAGAGCACGATCAGCGTGCCGAAAAAGATGACGGTCCCCAGGATCAGGGGATAGTCGCGGTTGAAAACCGACTTGATGAACTCCTGCCCTAACCCGGGCACATTGAAGATTTTCTCAACAACGAACGAGCCGGTGATCAGGCCGGCAAAAGCCGGTCCCAGGAACGAAACCACCGGCAGCAAACCGCCCCGCATGGCGTGCTTGAGAATGATCTGGTGATCCGGCACCCCCTTGGCCCGTGCGGTGCGGATGAAATCCTGGTTCAGCACGTCGAGCAGACCTCCCCGGGTGAGACGGGCGATGTTGGCGGCATAAAACAGGCCCAGAGTAACTGCGGGCATCACCGCCGGGTGCAGCGGCACGTAATCAAGACCGTACCACCCGCTCACCGGGGCGACCTTCAGCTGCAGGCAGAAGATCAGCGCGAGGATCGGCCCCATCACGAACGTGGGCAAACAAATGCCGGCCATGGCCAGCGACATCGGAAAATAGTCCCAGACCTGGTTCTTGTTAACCGCGGCGATAGTTCCCGCCGTGATCCCAATGAGTAAAGCAATCAGGAATGCGAGGGTTCCAATTTGAAGGGAGATCGGGAAGGCGCGCACAATGATCCCGGTGACGGTATCATTCTGGTAGGTGTAGGATGGCCCGAAATCAAAACGGATCACCTTGCCCAGGTAAGCCACGTACTGTTCCCAAACCGGTTTATCCAGGCCATAATACTCGTTTAGCTTTGCAATCACTTCCGGTGTGGCCTGCCGTTCTGCGCTGAACGGGCCTCCGGGTACGATCTTGGTGAGGAAAAAGGTGAGCGTCAGCAGGACCCAGAGAACCGGGACTAACTGCAGGAGGCGGTAAAGGACAATCTTCAACATACGCCGGCTTGCAACTCGCTTGAGCCGTTCTTTCCCCCAGAAGGGCAGCCGGAGAGTAGCCCGGCACTGAAACGCGTCTTACAGCCCGCAGGGCCAGGAGAACCTGGCACAGGGTTTACCCTGGGAAACCGGAAAATGACGATGAGCCCTGGAGGGGCGGAAGGCGTCGCTCGTGGGTTCTGCCGCCCCTTCAGGGCTCGATCGGGGGGGAGGACCCTACCCAGGGTAAACCCTGGGCTAAGTTCTCCTGGCCCTTCGGGCCGTAAGACGTGGGTAAAGCCTGGGCTAAGTGCTACCGCCCCGTCGGGCCTGCAAACGGCTCCGTCGACCGGTGCCGGTTTGAGACGAGGTCGCGGGTTCAGATCGGTTGATTCACAACAGACGTTAAAATCCCTGGCTACCATCAGTGGCCCCATCGGGGCATAGGCTGGCTCAACTATCTCGAGCATCGGTGTAGAGTTGATTTTGCGGACCTAACGCCGGGCCTGCCGGTTGGAACCCTTTTCTTCCGGCACGGCCCCGGTCTCGAGATCGATGAATTTGTAGTTGTGGTTATCGAGCGCCAGCGGGTACCAATTCTTTACCGAAGGCCGGATCAGGTAATCGTGCGTGTACCAGTAAACGACGAGCACGGGCGCCTCATCGAGGAAGAGTTCTTCAGCCTTGCGCAGGATCTGCAGACGGGTTTGCGGGTCACCGGCATGATTAGACCGGTCAATCAGCTCGTCATACCGCGGATTGCCCCAGTTTGTGTCGTTGTTCCCGTTACCGGTAGTCCACATGCTCAGGAAGGTCACGGGATCCATAAAGTCGCCGACCCAGGCCGAGCGCGAAATGTCATAGTTCTTATTGTTCTGCGTGTCGAGATATACCTTCCATTCCTGGTTTTCGAGTCCTACGTCGACATTCAATTCCTCTTTCCACATCTGCTGTACGGCTTCGGCGATCGTACGATGCGCATCCGACGTGTTAAACAGAATCGTGAACTTCGGGAAGCCCTTTCCGTCCGGGTAACCGGCTTCAGCCAGCAGCTTGCGGGCCCGGTCGGGATCGAAGTGGAATTTGTTCAACGGCTGGTAGCCGGCCATGCCGGGCGGCGTGTACCCGGTCGCCGGTTTCTGGTCGGCCCGCAGGATGTTTTTGCAAATGGCTTCGCGGTCGATGGCGTAGCTGAGGGCCAACCTAACCCGCGGATCCTTCAGCACCGGACGGTCGACGTTGAGACGGTAAAAGTAGACACCTTCATACGGGTCGATCCGGAGGAGATCCGGCTGCTTGCGCCGGTAGGACGCGACTTTATCTGAGGGTATGGTGTCGGTCATGTGCAGTTGTCCGGCCATGAAGGCGCGGTTCTGCGTCATCTCGTTTTCGATCGCGAAGAACTTGATTCCATTGAGCTTAACGTTTTTCTGGTCCCAGTAATACGGGTTGCGCTCGACTTCGATTACATCGTTAGGGCGCCACGTCTTGATGCGGAACGGGCCGGTGCCGACGTAATTCTCCGGCCGGGTCCACTTGGAATCGCGCGTGTCGATGTTGCCGAATTTGAGGATGGTGGCCGGGTGGACTGGGAACCACGCTGAGTGCTGCAGCATTGACAGCAGGTAGGGCGTCGGCCCGACGCAATCGAGCTGCAGGTGGTGATCGTCGAGGGCTTTAACGCCGACCTGACCGAAATCCGTGATTTTACCGCGGTAATAATCCTCGGCCCCTTTGAGAATAAACAGCATGTCTGCGTACGCCGCGCCGAACGATGCGGTCAGCATCCGCCGGTAGGCAAAGACGAAGTCCTGGGCCGTAACCGGATCGCCGTTTGACCATCTGCGGTCCTCCCCGATACGAAAGGTCCAACTCGAATAATCCTCGTTATGCATCCAGTCCGCGGCCACGCCCGGCACGCACCGGGCCTGGTCTTTCTCATCACCGCCGACCAGGCCTTCGATCAGGGCGATGATGATGTGATGCTCGAGCACTCCCTGCGACTCCTGCGGATCGAGCGTGCGCGGCTCCGAGCCGGAGACCAGGAGCAGAACTTTTGCCCGGTTAGCTTCTTGCAAGGTCCGGCTGGCGGCGGGTGAAGCCGGGCCCGAAAACAAGCGGATACCGCATATAACCGCGGCGGCCAAAATCAGGCTGGCGAGCATCCGGTGCATAGATCCTCCCGGCGTTACTGCAGTCCTACCTTTTTCAGGAACGGTTCAACCGATGGTTGGCGTCCGAGAAATTTTTCAATGGAAATCGTGATGTCACGCGAATTTCCGCGGGCATAAATCTCGTTCCGCAGGCGGGATCCTACTTTTTCGTCCAGGTAACCGCCGGGCGCGGCTTCGAAAACCGAAGCCATGTCGGCCGCGATAACGTCAGCCCAGGCGTAACCGTAATAGCCGGCGTCGTACCCGACCAGGTGCCCATAGGAAGCGATCACGGCCGTGCCGGGGTCAGGCGGCAGGAAGACCTGGCCCAGGATCCCGTTGCAGAAATCATTGAGGTGCGCCAGTTCCTCCGGGGCCGGGCTGGAATGTAACCTCAGGTCAAGGATCCCGAACGCAAGCTGGCGCCGGTAGAACGTGGCTTTGGTGGCCAGATCCGCCCGTTTCAGCTCCGAGAGCGTCTCGGCGGGAATCTTCCTGGCCGGATCACGATAATCGGCTGCAAACCCGTCCAGCACGCTTTTGTCCCAGGCGAAGTATTCAAGCATCTGCGAGGGTGCCTCGACGAAGTCGGTAGGAACGTTAGTGCCCGAGAACCGGATGTCTTTAGCCTCCGTCAAGATGGAATGCATCGCGTGGCCGAATTCGTGAAAGATGGTCACGACATCGTCATGGCTCATCAGCGCCAATCCATTCTGATCGGGCGGGGGAAAATTGCAGAGCAAGGTTGTCGTGGGCCGTACGTAGACGCCATCGGGAAGCAGTTTACCCCAGACGAGGGGGAAATTCGCAAAGTGGTTGAATTTGCCCGGGCGCGGGAACAAATCCATGTACAGCAGGCCGAGCGGCTCCCGGCTTTTCCGGTCAATCACGGCAAAGAGCCTGAGATCGTTGACGTATTTGGAGGGCGCCTTCACTTCCCGGATCTCAATGCCAAAGATGCGTTCGTAGACCCCGAACATGCCCGTCAGAACCCTTTCGAGCGGGAAAAATCCGCGCAACGACTCCGCGTCGACATGGAACTGTTGTTGGCGCAGTTTCTCGGCGCAAAATCTCCAATCCCATATGTTCACGTCAGGCGTATCCTGGCCGGGCGTGGCCGCCTTGATGCGTTTGAACTGGTCCAATTCCGCCCGGAATTTCGGCTCGAGCCGCTCCTTCAGGTTCTCAAGAAAGTGCAGGGCGGTGGCGCCGTTTTTGGCCATCCGGTCCTCGATCCGGTAATCCGCCCAGGAGTCGTACCCGAGTGCCCGGGCGATGTCACTGCGGTGTTGCAATACATTGACCAGGAGCGGCACGTTTTGCGCCCGGGCCCGATTATCACGGGCAAGATAAAGTTTTCTGCGGGTTGCCTCCGGGGTGGTGTTATCTTCCACCGCCTCGTATTCGAATGTGACGTTGGCGTCGACGATGTACCGGTCATTCCGGCGCTTGAGGCGCCTCAGCATCTCCTCCGGCAGCCCGGCCAGTTCCTCCCCGGCAAGCGGGACGGGGGTTGAAGCGCCATTGATGTTGAGGGCGAAAGTGTTCTCCAGAAGCCCGAGCTCTTTCCTCCATTTCTCGACTTCGGCCCGTTTCGCTTCGGGCAGGTCTAATCCCGCTCGCTTGTAGTCGCGCAGGGTGTCCTTGAACAGACGCTCATCCTCACCCGCAAGCTGCGGGTTAGTTGCCGCAAACGCCTTTACGGCCTGGTAAACGTCCTTTCGGTAATCCAGACCGACGGACCATTCCTGAAGCTTCTGCGTCGCGTCGAACGCGGCTTCCCGCATCGCCGGATCCGGGTGAGCCTCCTGGAGGACATTAATCCGGCCGACAATTTGCTCGAGCCGGGAGTCAATGTCGTCAAGCGCCTCGATCGCATTTGCAAAAGTCACCTGCCCGGCAGTCAACTTACCGATTGCATCGTACTCGCGGTTAGCGCGGGCGATCGCATCATCCACGGTTTTCTGGATTTCCTCCGGCGTGCTTTCAAAGACCGGGGCAATCAGGATGGAATGACACTTTTCTGCCAGCGCCTCGAGGGCGTTCAAGTCGTCCGGCGGCCGCACCGAGGATTGCGGGGCGTCGGACGCAGACAAAGGCCGACTGGTCCCAAACAGGCCGGCCGTCACCGCAAAAACGACGAGAACTTTGATCATACGGAGAACCGGCGCCGGGCCGTTACATAAAAGCTGGAATATGAATGAACCGCTTCGATTTGCAACCGGGGCAGTTTGTCATCGCGGTACCCCGGATGCTTGCGCCCACGATCCAGGGGCATACGCGAGGTGGCGGTGCAGGCCTGGGCGGCAACGGCAATCCGGTTTTGCGGGTTCACAACCATCGCTGAATCGTACAAAGGTTTGACAACCTCTTATTACGATACACGTTAGACGAAACCATTAACCCGGGGTTTGCCTAACGCGCGCTGCGAAGTGGTGAGAGCGCGTGCCGTTCTCTGAATCATCTGCATGGTTCAACCGAGCGGCCATTAGGCGAACGCGAGATCTTACTTTGCCCATGTCTGTTGAGCGTCCGATTGCCACCGAAGGAAAAATCATCGCCGTACTGCCCGGAACCATGTTTCGGGTAGAACTCCCCAACCAACACCTCGTACTCGCCCATATTTCCGGCAGGATGAGGAAACGATTCATTCGTCTGACCACGGGCGACCGGGTTAAGCTGGAGATGTCCGCTTATGATCTCAGCAAAGCGCGCATCGTTTATCGATTGGGGTAGCCGATTCGGCCGGTCCGTTTACCTTTCAGGGTTGCAGACGCGCCTTTGTCCCGGAAGGATAACCGCCGTTTGCCGTGGACCTCAGCGGCCGACGGCAATCAACTGAACGCGGTTCCCCGTTGCAGAGGCCCGTGAGGCCGGTTCCGGACCAGCCTTTATGCGCCGTGATCGACGGATTCGTCCGGCATTTTCCGCGAAAGTTTACGAATTGCATCGCGCAGCTCTGCCGCACGCTCATACGCTTCAGCCGCGATCGCCCTTTCGAGGTCTCGTTCCATGATCTCCAGCGGGCTGAGCGGCAGGTTTTCCCGCAACTCCGCCAGCCATTCGTTAAGGAATCCGAGCTCGGTGCTGGTGTTAATCCATTGCGCCTGACCAATGGCCTGGTAAAACTGCTCAATCTGCTGCTTGCCTTGTTCGATGACTTCGATCGCACGGGAGGAGCGTTCCTTCTGGAGTTCAAGCGAGGCGCTGGCCCGTGTCTTCATCATCATGACGTAGGGCCGGTACTGCTCAAAGGCTCCCCATTTAAAATCCTCATCATCGCAATGTCCGGAGACAAAATCGAAAAGCCTGAGGTTACGCTCGGTATCCCGGATCACGCTGGGGTACTCACGCAGTTGGAACAGGCTCAGGTAACGATGGTAATATTGGTGACCCTCCTGCTGAAGCAGGAGCAGGTCCCCCTGGTCGAGTTCGTAGGTGCCGCCACGCCCATCCACCTCACGGGCACGGGCCTGGTGGTAATCCAAGAGCGATTCAAAACCAAAGGGTCGCTGGCCATCGGGCCGACCCGTCACCTCCATTTGCATCAAGCCGAGGTCAATGCGCAGCTGGATCTTTTCACGACCGTCATTGCCGATGATCTTGCGGGCCTTAACCGCGCCGGGTTCATGCGGCCAATCCTCCAGCAGGTTGTTCAAGTCTAGGTTACTCACCACTGCAAATATCGGGTCAGCGAAGCCGTTGTCAAAATGCCCAGGCGACCGGGCACGCGACGCCGTCGCGAAATCAATTGGCGGCCGGAAGTGCGCCCGGAGAAACGGCCGGAATGGCTACCGCGCTAGGATTCGAACCTAGAATAACGCCTCCAAAGGGCGCTGTGTTACCGTTACACCACGCGGTAGTGACTCGTCCGGCGGCGCCACACGGCCCGTCGCACCCCGATCGGTTCGGGTTAGGCTTTTCCGTCCGACCGGCCAATATTTAAAGCAAATCCGGAGGGGTGCAAGCAGGAAACCCGCCCAACCGGTCCGGCTACGCCTTTTCCCGAAGCAGAGAGTGACCGGTCATTTCTTCCGGTTTCGGCAATCCCAGCATTTGGAGCAGCGTAGGCGCAACGTCCGCCAGGATGCCATCCTCAATCTGAAACCGGCCCGCGTCGGCGGCCACGTACAAGAGGTGAACGAGGTTGGTCGTGTGGGCGGTGTTGGGCGAACCGTCCGGGTTACGCATCAGTTCACAGTTGCCATGGTCGGCCGTAACCAGGGCGCGGCCGTCTAACCGCAGAACTTCCTCGATAACCTGACGAACGCCGTCGTCCACCGCCTCGACGGCCTTCACGCCCGCGGCGACTACCCCCGTGTGCCCGACCATATCCGGGTTTGCGAAATTGAGGATCACCAGGTCGTAATCTTTCAACCGCTTGAGCAGCTCCTCGGTAACCTTTGGTTCGCTCATCTCCGGCTGCAGATCGTAGGTCGCCACTTTGGGCGAGGGCACGATCACCCGGTCCTCGCCCGGAAACGGCTGTTCGACTCCTCCGTTAAAAAAGTAAGTAACGTGCGGATACTTTTCCGTTTCCGCGATTCGCAACTGGCGTTTGCCTGCGTTGCTGACCACCTCGCCCAGGATGTCTTTGAGGCTTTGCGGCCGGAATGCAACCGGGCACTTAAACGTTTTGTCGTAGGTGCTCAGCGTTACGTATTCAACGCGGGGCCAGATTTCGCGTTCAAAACCGTTAAAATCCTCGAACAAAAATGCATTGGAGAGCTGCCGCATCCGGTCCGCTCGGAAGTTGAAGCAGAACACGACATCCGCATCACGGATTCTCTGCTCATTGGCATGAGAAAAAATGATCGGTTTGAGGAACTCGTCCGTTTCATTTTCAGCGTACCTCTTCCGGACGGCCTCGGAAGGATCTTCAGAAGAGACCTGGCCCCGGCCCAACATGATGGCGTCCCAGGCAAGTTTGGTTCGATCCCAGCGTTTGTCGCGGTCCATGGCGAAGTAACGCCCGACCACGGTAATGATTTTTGCGCCGATATCCTTCAGTTCACGTTCCACCGTGGCGAGGTAACCGGCGCCGCCGGTCGGTGACGTGTCGCGGCCGTCGGTGATGGCGTGGATGCAGATATCCGTTACACCGGTGGCGGCGGCATGCCTGGCAAGCGCGATCAGGTGATCCTGGTGGCTGTGGACGCCCCCGTCGGAAACGAGACCGATAAGATGAAGGCGGCGACCGCGCGCCTTGGCAAACGCCTGGTTGATCACCTCGTTGCGGGCCAGTTCGCCGTCCGCGATCGCTTTGTTGATCCGGGTAAGGTCCTGATAAACGATCCGCCCGCCACCCAGGTTGAGGTGCCCGACCTCCGAATTGCCCATCTGGCCTTGCGGCAAACCGACGTCCATGCCCGAGGCGCTTAAGCGGCTTCCGGGATAGGTTCCGTACAAGTGATCATGGAATGGCGTCCGGGCAAGCAAAGTCGCATTCCCGTCCGCTTCGGCTCGCTCTTTCCCATGGGGATTGATGCCCCACCCATCCCTGATGATCAGAATAACTGGTTGCGCCATACGGCGCAGATTAGGCGAAAATACCTGGCCGGCAACCAGGGCTTTTTCGGCGGCAGTCAAATGCCGCAAGCCGAAAAATGCCACAATGCCACAAATAAAAGAGGCGCCGGTCGGGACGCTGCTTCCTCAGACCGCACGGATGAGGAACCAAGGAGTATTTCACCGGTCCGGTGCAAGCAGCATGCCACAGGCGGGGAGCCGGTCATCCAGAGCAAGCTTCCGTTTCCGCCATTCTTGCACCGAGCCAATGCCACGCACCGGACAACCCGAAGCATGGCACCGGCAACGGACCTGCTGTCATTTATCGGATTCTTCCATTTGCGGCATCCGTGGCATTCTTCAGGGTTTGCCGGCTTTGAGTGCCGCCTTTTTCCGACGGATATAATTCGCCCGGCGACGGCGCTTTTCAATTTTATTGTATTGTTTGCCCATGCCTACACCTGTACACGTCACTGCAGCGAAAAGCCAATCACGCTTCCGCCGGTTCTAACTTCGCGCCGGCGCGCCGGGCTAACTCCACGTGAAACTGAGAGGGATGAGGTGCGGGACCGTTCTCGTGGGTGCGCCCCCAGTAAGCCGTGAAAGTTTCATCCGGCCGGCGTTGCTGCACGTATCCGGACAGCAGCTCGCGAACCTGCGCCGGGATATCTTCCTGATTCACCGTCTTCGCGTGCAGCCCGGCCAACCGGTCACCGGTGATCGATCCGCCGACGTAGAGCGCGTATTTGCCCGGGGCGCGCCCGACGAAGGCGATGTCGGCGTTATAGGGCCGGGCGCACCCGTTGGGGCAGCCGGTCATACGGATCAGGATCTGCTCATCGGACAGGGCGAGTTCCGACATCACCGCCTCGATCTGATCCAGAACCGCGGGGAACGCCCTCTCGCTCTCGGCAAGTGCCAGGCCGCACGTGGGCAACCCGACGCACGCCTGAGCCGTCTGGCGCATCGGCGTCAGCGTCGCAGGTTCCGGCACAGAATGGGCAGCGAGGATCCGGTCGATTTCCGCGCGCTGTTCGGGTAAGACGTCTGCCAGGATCAAGTTGCAATTAGTCGTCAGCCGGACGGGCAGACGAAACCTTTCAACGATGGTGCGAAACGCGCTCCTATAATTTACGCCGTGCGCGTCGGCTACCCGCCCTTCCTGAACCCACACACCCCGGAACCAGCGGCCATCCCCCTGCGGGTGCCAGCCGAGCATGTCGCCGACGGTGTCCCAGCGGACGCTCCTTGCCGGGGCGCTCTGCCCGGCAAAGCGTTTGCAGACTTCATCCCGGAACCAATCGATGCCTCGTTCGTCGATGAGGTATTTCAAGCGGGCCCGTTTCCGGTCGGTGCGATTGCCGTAATCGCGTTGCACCAGCACCACCGCCAGGGCCACGTCAAGCGCTTGGTCGCGGGGAACGTAGAAAAGCGGTTTGGCGAGCGCAGGGTAGGTGTCGACCTTGCCGTGCGACATGCCGAAGCCGCCCCCGACGACTACCGTATAGCCGAGAACGCGGCCATCCGCCACGTGCGAAATAAAACCGAGGTCGTTTGAATAGACGTCAACGTCGTTTCTCGGGGGGATGGCGATCCCGATCTTGAATTTCCGCGGCAGGTAATGCTTCTCATAGACCGGGTCAGCCTCCGCCTCTTGGGCCGAAGCGGCTCCCGGGTCCAGCTTCTCACCGTCAAGCCAGATTTCGCTGTACGCCCGCGAACGGGCGAGAAATTTGCGGCTGAGCTCGTGCGCGAGGCGCTGCGCGTCCTCGTGAGCTTCATCCTTCAGCGGTGCAGCGGGCGCGATGGTATTCCGGACGACGTCGCCGCAGCCGCCCCAGGTGGTGATGCCGCTCGCGTTGATTTGCTGAAGGCAACCCTTCAGATTGCCCTTCAAGACTCCATGGAGCTGAATGTCCTGACGCGTGGTGATGCGCAGGGTGCCGTTCCCGAGCTCGGCGGCAACGCGGTCGTGCTGGAGGTATTGCTCGGCCGTAAGGGCGCCGCCGGGGATTTTCGAGCGGATCATGAAAATCCACGCCTTGTCGAGGTGTTGCTGCTTACGAGCGATGCGCTGATCACGGTCGTCCTGCTGATAACTTCCGTGAAACTTCAGCAACTGAGCCGCCTCTTCCGACACGTGGATGCTCGCGCCGTCCTGGATCTCCTCACGGAGTGAACCCCGGAGCCCGTTACTTTCGGCCTTGATTTCTTCGACGTTTTTGGCTGCCATTCTGAGCTGAGAAAGATAAACTCGATAGACATATCGACTTTTCCCGCGGCCGCAACTAATAGTTCGGGGTTCGGGGTTCGGCGACGTCGTAGAACCGGGTCCGATCTCCCTCGAGGTGCACGCTCACCCGGCCGGAAAACGAAATGATTCGCAGAACACGCAGAAGAACGCAGAAAAAGATCCACGAAACCGGAGCTTGACACCGGCAGCTCGCCCCCATGCTGCCGCTCCGAACTCCGAACTCCGAACTCCGAACTCCGAACTCCGAACTCCGAACTCCGAACTCCGAACTCTTTCCCCTTCCCCTTCTTCCCGCCGTGTTCGCCGTGGCTCGCCGTGTTCGCCGTGTGAACTCAGTCGTTGTGCCCGCCGTGTGACCGAACTCCGAACTCGACACCCGGGGCCGGACACCCGACACTCCCTGCTGACCCGCTGTCGTTTATGCGCTTGTGCATGCCGTGGATTCTCGTGCTAACAATCTGGCTCGCGGGCCGAGTTGCCGCCCAGAATTTTGCTCCCCAACAGATCAACCCGCCGTTCGGCTTTTACTGGGGTGAGACGGAGCAAGCCATCCAACAGCTAGTCAGCCGGGCCCAAGCCCGCGTTGTGGATCGGGCGGTGGTTAACGGCCGGGACACGTGGACGATCGAGGGGTTAATTCAACCGGCTTTGCGGCGGGCGATCATTTATTTCGGCTCGGCCAAAACCCTGGTGGAGGTGGAACTGCAGTACGAGCACCCGGAATGGGACTTGGTCGCCTACGAGGAGTTCCTGAACAGCGCGCGCAAGCGGTTGGAAGCCAAATACGGGCCTCCGATCGTGCTGGCACGAGACAAGAAACCCGAAGGCGACATCATGGAGACGGTCGTAGGGTATCGGTGGCAGCAGGCATCGAGCAGCATCCAGCTGATCTTCTATTCGGCGCAGCGGAACAACGACGTTTACCGGACGGTGAGCATTCATTACCGCGCGGGTTAACTTAATGACGTAACCCGAACGCCGGAGCGTGGTGGTGCTCAGCGGCGGTACTGCGACTGAAGCTGGTTGGTAAGCACGACGCGCGCGCCGCACTCCAGCACGACGTACGCACCGCTTCCGGAACCGGCCAGGCGGTCCTGCCATTTGGGCAGGTTCTGTTTTACGGTGATAAGGAAAACCCGGGATGGCTGTTTCCAGGCGTGCGCCAACTGGTCTTCGGTGAGGTAAAGGTCTTTGCCGATCCCATGAACGCGGGTTGCAAATTCGATCGCAGGATTGGCGTTTACCCAGCAGACACGGTGCGGAAGGTAAAAAAACAGGCTGGTGTAGTCGTTGCACTCGCTTTCGCTGGCTATTTGAGCGTCCGCGGGATTGGCATGGTTCAGAAAGTCTGCGATCCGCCAGGAGGAAAACAGGTCCTCGGTGCGTGGAAGCGCCACGGCGCCGCAAACCAGGAACGTCGCCGCGCTTAGTCCGACGGCCGCGGCGGCGAGGACCGGACGTTGGAACCGGGCACAAACCAGGACGGCGGTGCCGGCCGCCAGCAGGGCGGCGGCGACGGTGACCAGCAAGGTCAGAAACAGGCCGCCGTGACCGGCCATGCAGCCGAGGGCGTCAATCAGGTGGATCTCAGCCCTGGCCTCACCGGCCGGGTTGCCGTCGATTGCCTGGCGGGCCAGGAACGCCCCAGCCAGGGCAGCGGTGCCTGAAGCGATCAATGCCACCCCGCTCCAGGCCGCCTGACGCCGGCGCCGCCCTTCCCAACCGCTGAAGACGGTGGCCACGCCGACCGCCAGGGCCGGCCATGAAACGAGCAAGTAATAATCCTGGATGCTCGAGAACAGAATCGTCACCGCGTTGATGATGAACCAAGCCCCCAAAAATCCGGCCGGCTTCGCCGCCTGGTCGCGCCAGTTCCTGCACATTGCGACAAATCGCGGCATGACCAGCGGCAGGAACGCCGTCCAGGGGAAGAGCAGGCCGAGGTGTTCCACCCAGAACACCGCAAGCGGTACCCGGTCGGTGTCGGGCGGCCAGCGGCGGTTGAACACGTGACCAAATTGCTCGTTCCAAAAATGTTCTTTCAGAAAGCCGGGATAACGCGCCTCCACCATGACGTACCAGGGCAAAACCAGGGCCAAAAAGAGGATCCAGCCGGGCCAGAACGCAAGAAAGCGTTTGCAGGCGAGCCGGCGCCGGGGGACGACCCACGCCACCATCGCGTAAGCGAAGGCCGGGAAGAGCAACGCGTGCAAGCCCTTCGCCAGGGATCCGCATGCCATAAAAAGCCAGGCCGCCGTCAGCCAGACGGAACGCCGGCGGGGCGAGCCGGTGATTTCTGCCGACCACAGGGCCCAGATCGTGAGCGACATCATCAGTGCAAGCACCGGCTCAGGCATGACGAGGTGGGTAAAGAAAAATGTGCCGGCAAAGGTGGCCAGGACCAGGGCGGCAACCGGTCCCGCCAGCGCGCGGCCCGTGATACGCCACGCAAACAGCCCCGTCATCGCGAACCAGCCAAGCACCGAGAGCGCCAGGGGCAATCGGGCGGCAAACTCGTTTATTCCGAACGCCTTAAACGAGGCTATTTCCAGCCAGTAGAATAAGGGCGGCTTCTGAAGGCGCGGCACGCCATCCTGAGTGGGCACAAGCAGGTCGCCGCGCGCCACCATCTCCCGGGCCGCACCCGCATACTGGCCGTCGATCTGGTCAAAGAGCCGCGGCACACCGATACAGCCCAGGTAAAGGGCAGCAATCAGCAGGAGCGCGGCCCAGATCGCGACGGCGTCGACCCGGCGGCCGGGAGAACGGCGGGTTTGCGGCGCCGAACTGACGCCCGGCACCGGCCCGCGTGCGGAGGCGGGGTGGGTTGTAGCGTTGGCCGTAACCGGCAAGGGGCTGAGTTCACTCATGCGGATGGATTACCGGACGCTTGACGGTAAAGCGTTTTCCAGAAAAGGTGGTAATGTCAACATTTCCATAGAAGGTGCAGCGCCCGTCCAACTTGTCTCTCCCGCCCCGGTCAGCCACCCTGATACCGGCGCCGGTGTTCAAGGCAATCAGCATCGGGCAGCCCTTCGCATCCGAAGGCAGGCGACGCCATTCACAGAAACACAGGCGGCCGTCGTTGCAATGGGGCGAGAATTGGCATTCGTTACCGTAGCTTGGAGGTAAAAACATGACCCCGGAAGAACAAAACCTGATCTCAAGTTTATTTGATCGCTTACGCAAGGCCGACACGGCGCCGAAGGATTCTGAAGCGGAAGCTCTTATCCGCCAGAAAGTCGCGGAGGGCCCGTCGGCGCCGTACCTGCTTGTGCAATCCGTCCTCGTACTGGAGCACGCCGTGACGAATGCGCAGGCCCGTATCGCCGACCTGGAAAAGCAGGTTGCCGCGGCGCAACAGAACCAGAAGGCGTCGCATGGCGGCGGGTTCTTATCCGGGCTATTCGGAGGTGGACGGCATGACGAACCAACCCCTCCGCCCGCTCCGCAGGCCCAACCCGCGGCGCCCCGTCCGGCTTACGCTCCGCCGCCCGCCCAGTACGCACCACCACCCCCTACCGCTTACCCGTCGACGACCAATTTACAACCGGGAGCAGGCGGAAGTTTTCTCAAAGGCGCATTATCGACCGCGGCGGGCGTGGCGGGCGGTGCCCTGGTGTTTCAGGGGATTGAGAACCTGATCGGCCACCACGCCGGACCGTTCGGGTCGGTAATGGGCGCGGGCGACCAGGGAGGATTTCTGCCCGGCGACGTTCAGAACACGGAGGTCACGAACAACTATTACATCAACGAGGACCCGCAGAGCGCGCAGACCGTCCAGGATCTCGATCCGGGCGATCAAGGCGGGGTGGCCGATCAAAACGTCGATTACGACCCGGGTCAAGACGCTAACCTTGATACCGTTGACGACACCTTCGACGATGGCGGCGGCAGCAGCGGCGACGACACGAGCTTCGTCTAGCAGGCCGGCGAAAAGGTTTTCGGCCGGGGGGCATACCTGGAGAAATGCCGGGGAGCCCGCCCGGCGACGGGGTTACCCTGACGAGGACCGCGCCTGACGCCGCCCCCAAAGGTGCGGCGTCAGTCCGTCTTGGGCGCAATGAAAGCGGCCGGGAACCGATTACAGTTTCTGGCGCAACAAGGCCGCCGAGGCGCGCTGGGGGATATGGGAAAGGTTTGCGCCGGACCGGAGCTTCAGGACCAGAAACAGCGCGCCGGCAAGCAGGATAAGCAGCTCTTCGTGGGCGAACCGCAAATACAGCATGCGCGGGGTTCGATTAACGACGGCGTAGGCATCCCAGAGGTCCAGCAGCGCGCTGTAAAACTGCCGGGGAATGTGCTCTGCGCTGTCCTCCGGCCGGTAGATCGTCTCGGTCGGGGTGACAAATGCAACCCACAGCACGCCGGGTTCGGCCGCGAGGCGGTCCAGGTCTGAAGGGAAAACCGTCTCAGGTAACCTCATCCAATTTCTCCAGCAGCGCCGTGATGTCGTGCGTGTTGATCCCGATGACGCCCTGGATGCGTTCGTCCTGCAGGCGGTAGGCAATACCTTGCGTGCCTTCCACAAAAGCAATCGTATTCGGCCGAGACCGATTCAACACCTGGCAGAGCCGATCGACGCGCTGTCCAAGAAAATCCACTTCGAAGCGCAGGAACTCCAGGTTAGCGCCGGGAGGCGGGTCGGATTGGCGGTCAAAGTTGAAGGGCAGGTAACGCGGAGTAAGGTCGAATTCATCTGCCCCTTCATCGGCGTAGACCGAGCATCTCAGGAGCAAGGTATGCAGCGGCGTCTGGATACGGACTTCCGAGTTCCGAACCTGGGGATCAAGCTCGAAGTTCCAGGATGCCACCCCCATGATGGCTGCCAGCGCGACTTCATCGACCCAATCTCGAAACCGCGCGTTGAGCACCTGGCCAAACTGCAGGTTGATACGCGCGTTGAGCTCGCCGGACGTCAGCATCAAACAGCCCGTCTGCCGGGTCTGGCCGAGAAACTGTAGGAGGTCGGACAAGCGAACTCCCGAATCCTTAGAAATCCTGCCTTGCATGCCTCAAATCATCTATTATCCGGTTCGATACCCTGACGCTATCATAAATACCGGGCATTACCAAAATTCTGATTTTCAAATGGCAATGCGCGGTGCGCTGGCCGTGGCGAGGGGGACCAGCGATGCTTCGCGAAAGGCGCTTCAGCTGAGCAGGCCCGCGATCTCTTCCATCGTCAAAGCCGTCATGAGCGGTTCCTCGCTTTCCACCGTTGCCTCGATCACGGCGCGTTTCTTCTCCTGGAGACGGAGGATTTTTTCCTCGACCGTGTCGCGCGCGATGAGCTTGTAAGCGGTGACGACCCGGGTCTGTCCGATCCGGTGCGCGCGGTCGGTCGCCTGGTCCTCCACGGCCGGATTCCACCAAGGATCGAAGTGGAAGACGGTATCTGCGGCGGCCAAATTGAGGCCGACACCGCCGGCCTTCAGGCTGATCAGAAATACGGGGATCTCGCCGGAGTTCTGGAAACGGTCGACCTCGGCCGCGCGTTCCCTGGTTGCACCGTCCAGGTAGCCGAACCGGATGTCACGAGCTTCCAGTTCCTGGCGCAGCAGTTTCAGCATCGAAACAAACTGGCTGAAGACGAGCACCCGATGACCACCGTCGATGGCCTCCTCGAGCAGTTCCATCATCAGGTCTACCTTGGCGGATCTGGCGGACTCAGCGGGGGCAAGCAGGCGAAGGTCGCAACAGGCCTGACGCAACCGAAGGAGCGCCGTGAGCATGGCGATGCGAGCCTGAGGCCGTGCGTCGGAACCGAAGCCCTCGAGCTTCTTGCGGCCTTCCCGGTGCAGCTTGTCGTAGAGTTCCCGTTGAGCGCCGGTGAGTTCGCAGAAGGCGACCTGCTCGATTTTGCCGGGCAGTTCCTTGACGACGTCCCGTTTCAACCGTCTCAGCATCACCGGGCGAAGCCGTTTCGCCAGGCGCATGCTCTCCCCGGCGGAGCCGCGCGCGACCGGCAACTCGTAACGCTCGCGAAAGTCCTCGCGGGTGCCCAGGTAACCCGGGAGCACAAAGTTCATGATCGACCAGAGGTCACGGACTGAATTCTCCACCGGTGTGCCTGTAAGGACGAACCGGTAGCGCCCTCGAAGCGCCACCGCCGCCTGCGCGTTTTGCGTGTCCGGGTTTTTGATGTGATTGGCCTCATCGAGGATGAGGGCGTGGAATTCGATCGGCCGGTACAGGCTGATATCACGCCGGAGGAGCGGGTAACTGGTCAGAACCAGATCATGCCGCGGGATCTGCCGGAACTTTTCGGCGCGATCCGGGCCTTCAATGGCGAGGACCTTCAACGCGGGCGCAAACCGTTGCGCCTCTCGCTGCCAGTTAAACAAAAGTGACGCCGGGCAAACGACCAGGGAGGGAGCGGGCAACGTGGTGAGGAAAGCCAGAGCCTGCACCGTTTTTCCAAGGCCCATTTCGTCCGCGAGAATGCCTCCGAGTTCATTGCGCCGGATAAAATCCATCCACGCGACGCCGTGTTTTTGGTATTCGCGAAGCACAGCGTCCAGGGGTCCGAGGTCGACGGGTTGCAACGGCGCCAACTGCCGTTGCTGAGCCGTCCAGCGGTCCCAGGCAGAGCTTCCTTCCACCTTCCCTCCGGCTATCTCCCGGAAGGTGGCGTCAAGGAACGCGGCCTGGCTTCGGTGTATCCGGTAGCGGCCGGGCTGGACCTGATCCGGATGGCAATCGGTCAGGACGGCCTGGATTTCTTCCAGGGTGTCGCGGTTAAATACCGCGGTGCGCCCGTTCCCGAGGCTGGTCGCGCTTTGCCCAAGCTGCAACAGGCGCTGCACCTCAGCCGCAGAGAACCGGTCGCCCCGGCTCGATTCCAGTGAGAACGAAAATTCAAACCAATCCTCACCCGAACCGATGATGTCGAGCCGAGGGGACACGCGCTCCAGGTTGCGGCTGACATGCTGAAAACGGCTGCCGACGGAGACCTGCCATTCGCCTTCGAGGCGAGGCAAGTCCCGGGCAAAAAAATCGACGATCAACCGTTCGGTCCTCAGAACGAAGTCGCCGTTTCCGTCGGGGCCCTGAAAGCCGGCGGCCCGCAAGCGCTCGGCCGAGCGCCGTTCAAACGGCAAGTTTCGGGACCGGTCGCCGTCCTGAGTTGCGTAGACGAACGTTTCGCCCGGAGACGTGACGCCGAAGGTAACGAGCCGTTTGCCATACTGGAACTGGAGTTTGGCGGTAAGATGGTTCAGCGAGCCCTCGAAGGTGGCGAACACCTTCGGGACGCCGGGGTCCGCACTCCCCGGCAACGCGATCGCCGGCACCTGAAAATACGCCTGCAAGGCCGGCAGTTCTTTCTGCATAAAGGCCGTGGCCTGGTCTGATTTCATGCGGATCGGCCCGGCCAGCAAAGGCAGATAAGCGGGAGGCAGACCGGGGGCGATCGGGAAAAAACTTTGTCCACGGTAGAGCCACGCGCTCTCGGACCCGACGAGCAGTGCGCCATCATCCGTCCGCACGGTGATATTCAACGCTCGGTCGGGTTCCGCCCGGACGCTCAACTCCGGGCGGACCGCCTGGCCGGACACGCTTAACGATTCCCGCCGGCCCAAGGTCACACGGGGAAACCCGGTCATCAATGGGAGCAACTTCAGAAACTGGTCGCGCGAGACCGAAAGCATCCCTGGGAGCCGGCCGTCCGTGAAGGGCCGCCCGGCCTCAAGAAGTCTTTGCTCCTCGGGTGAACAACGGAACCTGCCTGCAACCGGCAGCGCGCTGGCCAGAATGCGGCGCCCCGCTTGGACGATTTCGAACCCGAGCGTGACCTGGTCACGCGACCAGGCCGCCAGAAAATTAGGGGCCATGACCACGTGCAGTTCAATGCCCGGCGCGTCGCCGCCGGTCACCAACTCAGGCCCGATGGCGGCCGGTTGAGTAACGGAACCTTCCCTTCGGGCCGACGCGGGCGCCTGACCTGCCGGCGAGGCCTTCGGCTTTATCCACGCAAGCCCAACCGCCAGTGAGTGGGCGCAGATCGCCCCGTAATCTCGTGATTGCCGGCAGGAACAGAGGTTTTCAATATCGGTCGGGGTCCGGATTTTCAGCCCGCAGCGGTACTCGGTTTCACCGTCGCGCACCCTCCCCTGCAGGAGCGGCGGCCGGTAGTCGGCGGCGGTTACGCGCCCCACCTGAAAGAGGGCGCGTGCGTGTTTCATCGCGGGCCAGCCGCCCGCGTCCATCAATAACCGCTCCGTAATGATAATGTCCGCCATCGGAATGCCACAAAAGGAGAAACGAGTGTCGGGGGTCGGGGGTCGGGTGTCGAGTGTCGCGTCACAGGGCGGGAAGGCAGCATTATCCGCAGAACACGCAGAGAACGCAGAAAAGAGGAAACATCCACAGGTTACACAGATCAAGGGGCACACGACGGATATAGCGCATCTCTTACCCGACACCCGACACCCGGCACTCTTCCTTGATTGCAGGGCTCGACTTCTCGGGCGAGATGCAGAACAAGATTGCATTTTCCGATGAAGTTGCTCGCCGTTGCCAATCAGAAAGGCGGCGTGGGAAAAACCACGACCGCGGTTAACCTTTCCGCCTGCCTGGCTGACAGGGGCAAACGGGTGCTCCTGATTGACCTTGATCCGCAAGGCAACGCGACCAGCGCGTTGGGGGTGGATGGAACGGACGGCAGGAGCCTGTATGAACCGCTGATCGGCCAAGCGGAGGTCACGGCTGAAATTGTGCCGACCCGGTTTGAGCGGCTTTTCATGATTCCGGCAAGCCTGGATCTGGCCGGTGCCGAGATTGAGGTGGCGCGCCTGGATGACCACCTCACCCGCCTGCGCGATATCCTGCGCAGTTACATTCCAACCGCGCCGTTTGATTACGCGTTTCTGGACTGCCCGCCGTCTCTGGGCATTTTGATGACGAATGCGCTCGCGGCAGCCGATAAGGTGCTGATTCCTCTACAGTGCGAATACTTCGCGTTAGAAGGGCTGTCCAAGATCGTACAGGTCGTGGAACAGATTCGGGGGGTAAACTCGAACCTTACGATCGGCGGCATCATCATGACGATGTACGACGCGCGCACCAATCTCAGCCAGCAGGTGCTCAATGAAGTCCGGCAACACTTTGCCGACGTGGTGTTTCAAACCATCATTCCGCGGTCGATCCGCCTCGGTGAAGCGCCGAGTTTCGGGCAACCGATCATTGAATATGAGCCGAACGGGGTTGGCGCGACGGCTTATCGCGCATTGTCGGAAGAGTTTTTGCAGCGGGAACAGGGTGCGATCAAATTCGTGAGCACGCCGGGCTGAGCTGGCGGGCACCGGTGGACTGAGCGGGGCTTGGGTGGACATGGAATGATTCGTGCTGCAGCGCACGGAGTATGCTTGACCCGACTGATTTGGTGGGCATTCGCGGCAACGTGAGTGGACTGACCAACACCCGCTCAGATTTTGTTTTTCTCCCTGGACCGGCGTCGACCTTCCCTGCTCCGGAGAGGTCTCGCATCCGGCAAGTGAGCCGGAGGCTGCCCGAGTTCTTCTCTCAAGAACCGGGCGAACCCCCGGCGGTAAACCTCGCGCAGTACCGGTTGACCGTCGCAGGGATGGTCAGCCGCACGACGCAGTTTTCGCTCGAAGCTTTACGTCTGAATTTCACGGAACACGAGGTCGTGGTGCAGGGCGACGGAGGAGTTTCCGGGCAAAGGCGCCCGGCCACGTGGCGCGGTTGCCGGACCGACGACGTGTTGGATTACGCCGGGGTCAGCCACCCATCCGGTTACGTGGAATTCATCGGAGCCTGCAGTTCCGTACCGGCGGACCGGCGCGAACCGCACGTGGGGTTGGTTTCCATCGATCACCTGCGATCGCATCCTTTTTTGCTGGGGTGGTCGATTGATGGCGTGCCGCTGGACGCGGCCCAAGGTGCACCCTTGGCGGCGCTGATCGCCACTGAAGGCGGTTACCAGCGCGTCCGGTGGTTACACCGCATCAATCTGCTTGTGCACCCACCCTTGTGGATCGTCGGGTGATGCCCCCGTTCCCGCTGGCGGTCCGAACTCGAGGCGAACCCGCACCGTGCTGAGGTCCCCTCTTTCCAAAATGGGCGCACTCGGTTATGATGCGCGCCATGTTTTTTCCCCGGGTTTGGCGGCTGGCCGGCTGCGCCCTTTTCTGGTGGGCTGTTTCTGCACAGGGCGAGGAATTCCGTGCGGCCTGGGTAGCGTCGGTTTATAACCTGAATTTTCCGTCCCGGCCGGGTCTACCCTCGGAGGTACAGCGGGAAGAGATTCGTGCGATTGTTCAAGGAGCCGAGCGGGCAGGCCTCAACGCGCTGATGGTGCAAGTCCGGCCGGAAGGGGACGCCCTTTACGATTCACACCTGGAACCGTGGAGCCGGTACCTGACGGGAACGCAAGGGACGGACCCGGGTTATGATCCGCTGGAGACTTTCATCAGGGAGGGCCGGAAACACGGGATCGCCATCCACGCCTGGATTAATCCGTACCGCGCGGCAGCCAACGCCGCCGCCCCACGGTCTGCCATGCATGAGACCACGACCCTGCGCGCCAGTGTGCGCCGGGTTGGAAATGCGCTCTGGCTCGACCCCGGGGACGCGGAGGTCCGGGAATACCTCGCGAGGGTCGTTCGCGACCTGGTAAGCAATTACGGCGTCGCCGGGGTCGTTCTGGACGATTACTTCTATCCGTACCCGGGCAGGGGTTACGCGCGCGGCACGTTCCCTGATCGCACCAGCTACATGCGCTACCTTGCCCGCGGGGGTTCTCTGGACGTGGCGTCGTGGCGGCGAGCAAATGTCGATGCGCTGATCGAGGACTTGCGTGCCGCAGTCAAATCGGCGAGACCGCAAGCGTCCTTTGGCGTGAGCCCGTTCGGAATTTACACGCCCGGGCGACCCGCCGGCGTGACGGCAGATCTAGACCAGTACCGGGATCTCTACGCGGATCCGGTGAAATGGCTCCGGAAGGGCTGGGTGGATTATCTATCGCCCCAACTTTACTGGCGCGACGGGGGTCCGCAGAGTTACTCGTCGCTCTTGCGCTGGTGGCGAAGTCCTGAGGTGAACCCGCATGGCATTCCCATCCTTCCCAGCATCGCCCTGGAGCGACTCGGTCCGGGATACGGCTGGCCTGCAAGTGAGATCGGGCGGCAATTGGAACTGGAACGCGCGATCAGGCCTCGGGGAGAAGGAGGCTTTATCCTTTGGAACGTCGGGCCGCTGCTGCAGAATCAGAAAGGCGTTGCGGCCATCGTGGCCGAAACGCGCGGGTAAACGGTCACACGGTCACACGGCGGGCACAACGTAAGAATTCACACGGCGAACACGGCGGGCCACGGCGAACACGGCGGGAAGAGGGGGAAAGAGTTCGGAGTTCGGGATTCGGAGCTCGGAGGCGTCGTCGAACCGGGTCCGATCTCCCGCGAGGGTCACGTTCACACGGTGGGAAGACAGAATAATCCGCAGAACACGCAGAGAACGCAGAAAAAAGTCCAAACACTGGACTTGACACTGGCAGGCGGTGCCCATGATGGCGCTCCGAACTCCGAACTCCGAACTCCGAACTCCGAACTCCGAACCCCGAACCCCGAACCCCGAACCCCGAACCCCGAACCCCGAACCCCGAACCCCGAACCCCGAACCCCGAACCCCGAACCCCGAACCCCGATCTCTACTCGACACCCGCTCAGTCATCGGCTGCGCGGAGCAGGTAAGCCGCCGCT
>JAFBAP010000002.1 GCA_019247695.1 Verrucomicrobiota bacterium
CTCGTCGGAAATGGAGGAAGTGCTCGAAGTGTCGGACCGGATCATGGTGATGCACCTGGGGCAAGTCAAAGGCATCGTGGATGCACACAGCGCAACCCAGGAAGGGTTGCTGGGCATTGCGATGAGCTTGAACGAGGACCTCCATCGTACACTCGTCCGGCCGGTTACCAAACCGCTCACCTTCACTTACATCCCCAAGCTGGCTCACCCCTGGTATGACGAGGTGAAACGCGGGATTGAGGATGCCATCAGGGAAGTGAAGAAGGAAGGCGTCGAAGTCGCCTACGTTTGGGATGAAACGGCCCAGGCCGACGTCGACGAACAGAACCGCAAGATCGAAGCGGCCGTTTCTCGCAAGCCGGATGGGTTGTCCGTGGCCGCTTTGGATCCGGTGACCAACTCCCAGGTGCTCGACGAGGCTCTCAACGCCAACCTTAACGTCCTGACGTTCGGCCAGTATGCCGGGCCCAAGTACCCCTTCGTTGGCCGTCGCGACGACTTGGCCGATGGGTATGATCTGGCCAAACACCTGGCCGAAAAGCTGGGCGGCAAGGGTAAGGTGGCTATCCTGTCCGGAAGCTTGACCGCCCCCGACCACCAGGGGCGCGTGCAGGGATTCAAAAAAGCTTTGGCGGAGTACCCGGACATCGAAATCATCTTCGAGCAACCTGACAACGACAACCTCGGGCAGGCGGTGTCAATCACCGAAAGCGCCTTGCAGGCGCACCCGGACCTTAACGGCATCTTGTGCAGCAACGCCAGCAACCCGATCGGGGCGGCGCGGGCCGTAACAAGCGCCGGCAAGGCGGGCGAGATCCTGATCGTGGGCATGGACAACCTTCCTGAAACGCTGGAACTCGTCAAAAAGGGCGTTATCCTGGCCACCAAGGTGCAGCGTCAGTGGGACATCGGCTACTGGAGCTTGCGTTACCTGGTCGCGCTGAACCGGGGTCAGGCGATCCCGCAGGATCATGACACCGGCGCCACCCTGGTAACGGCCGAGCTACTTAGGTGAACGCAGCGGTAAACGCCGCGAATCAAGAGCCATGAGCATAAAGAATCCACCTTCAATCGGCACTACCACTGACCTGCCGGCCACGGCAGACACGCCGAAGACCGACCGCCCCAGCCCCGGAGGTATGGTTAAAGCACTCTTCCGCTGGGAAGCGAGTGGGGTATTGCTGGCCCTGGTTGTGCTATGCGTGCTGCTCAGCATTGCTTCACCGAATTTCCTATCCTCTTACAACCTGACGGTGGTCATACGCGAGGCGTCCTTTGTGGGGCTTGTCGCTCTGGGACAAACGTTAGTGCTGCTGTTGGGCGGCATTGACCTTTCGGTGGGCGCCGCTGCCGCCCTTTCCGCCATCGTGGGATGCCTCCTCTTAAAAGCGATGGGACTGCCTCCCTGGCTCGTCATTCCCGCCACGGCCGTGTTTGGTCTTTTGCTCGGTTCAATCAACGGCTTTTTTGTTTCCGTCGTCAAATTGAACCCGTTTATCGTGACTCTGGCCACCTGGGAAATCTTTGCGGGCATGACGCTCGTCATCACCAAGGGTTATCCGATCCGGCCGTTGGGCCCGGCCTTTACCATTTATGGCCAGGGCCAGATCTTCGGCATTCCCGGGCCGGTCTTACTCTTCTTCGTCGCCGCCGCGATCCTCGTGTGGGTGCTTAGCATGACCCGGTTCGGACGCAACCTTTACGCCATCGGCGGCAACCGGGATGCGGCTACCCTGGTTGGAATTCCGGTGTTACGGAACGAACTCCTCGTCTATGCGCTGGCGGGAATGTTCGCGGCGCTCGCCGGGATTATGTACGCGAGCCGGATGGACGCCGGTCAGCCGTCTGTCGGTGAAGGCTGGCTGATGAAAGCCATTACGGCGGCGATCCTCGGCGGCACGTCGCTAAAGGGAGGGCAAGGAACGATCCTCGGAACGGTCTTCGGCACTCTCCTGACCGCGGTTCTCGCCAACGGGTTATCGCTTATGAACGTTTCGGCTTACTGGGCGCGGGTCGTCGTCGGTGCGATCGTCCTGATCGCCATCCTCGGGGACCTCTTGCGTCAGCGAGGGAAAGGCTGAGGGTGATTTGCCGGGCAATCGTCTGAGAATGCTGAGCGCCTCGAGAGCCGTTTTATGCGGGAACGCATGGTAGGTAAGAACGAAATCTCACCTCGACGAAATCCGGCACCCGAATAAGGGTGTGCGTTTTTGGTTCATCACATGGTTTGACAACATGGCAAGCAACATAGCACCTGCATTTACTTCACAAGTAGCGGCCAAGCCAAGCGCGTTTTCAATGCCCGAGAAGGGCAAAGCGCTCGGTCTGTATGAATCGATGGTCCTCATCCGCAAGTATGAAGAGCGGATCTACTTTCTCTTTTTGGAGGGCCGCATCTCTGGCAGCATTCATCAATCGCACGGGCAGGAGGCCTGCGCCGCTGGCATGTTGTACGACACGCGGCCAACGGATTACATGGCCTCGACCCATCGGCCGGCAAGTCACGATCTGGCCAAAGGCGTCTCGCTCGATTCGATGATGTGCGAGATGTTTGCGAAGAGCAACGGCTGCTGCCGTGGGAAGGGTGGCGCCATGCACACCGGCGACATTTCCGTGGGCGCCATTCCGGCGAATGCGCTGGTGGGCAGCAACATCCCGATCGCCACCGGCATGGGCTTTTCCTGCAAAATGCGCAAGACCGACAACGTCGTCATCTGCTTCTTTGGGGATGGCGCCAGCAACGAAGGCGCGTTTCACGAAGGCATCAACGGCGCGGCCATCTGGAACCTGCCGGTAATTTTCGTTTGCGAAAACAACCTCTATGGTGCTTCGACGAGCGTCAAGGCGACGATGAAGATCGAGACCATCGCCCAGCGCGCGGCTTCTTACGGTATTCCCGGTGAGCGCATCGACGGCAACGACGTCCTTGCCGTCAATGATGCGGCCACCAGGGCAATCGCGCGTGCGCGTCGGGGTGAAGGCCCGACGCTGCTTGAGCTCATGACCTACCGCATCGCCGGTCACTCGCGCAGCGATGCGTGCGCGTATCGCCCGGACGAGGAGGAAGCGTACTGGTTCGCGCGCGACCCCATTAAACTGTTCCGCAACCTGCTGCTTGAGACCAAAACGGCAACCGAAGCCGAGTTAGATGGAATTGATGCCGGCATCGAAGAACGCGTCGACAGGTCAGTCGAGCTGGCCGAATCCTCCCCTGACCCGCGTCCCGAAGACGCTTTGGAAAATGTTTACTGGAATTCCGGAGACCGATAATGGCGAAGATCTCTATTGTTGAAGCATTGAATCAGGCCCTCATGGAAGAGATGGAACGCGACGAGCGCGTCTTCTGTCTTGGTGAGGACATCAGCGACGCCGACGGTGGTTACGGCGGCGCGTTTGCGGTGACGCGGGGCCTACACGCCAAGTTTGGTTATGATCGGGTGTTGAATACCCCGATTTCCGAGATCCTGATCGGGGGGATGGCGGTAGGCGCCGCCATGACGGGGATGCGTCCCGTCGCCGACCTCCAGTACGGTGACTTTCTCTTCTGCTGCATGGACCAGTTGGTCAACCAGGCCGCAAAGATGTGCTACATGTCGGGCGGCAGGGTCAAAGTTCCCATGGTGATGCGCGCACCGGTGGGCGCTACCGGCCGAGGAGCGCAGCACGGTCAGAGTCTAGAGGGCTTCTTTACCCACGTCCCGGGGATGAAAGTCGTCTCCCCGGCGACGGCCTACGACGCAAAGGGCCTGCTCAAGAGTGCGATTCGTGATGACAATCCCGTTCTGGTGTTCGAGCACAAGCTGCTTTACGGGGGCAAACGCAAAGAGAAGGAAGCGCTCTCCACAGCCGGCGAGGTCCCTGACGGCGAGTACACCGTTCCGTTCGGCGAGGCCGCCGTCCGCCGCGAAGGGAAGGACATCACCATCGTTGCCAATCTCTTGATGATGTACTTCGCCATGGACGCCGCCGCTGCGCTCGATCAGGAAGGCATCAGCTGCGAGGTCATCGATCCGCGTACCCTGGTGCCGTTCGATTACAAGACCGTGGTGAATTCTTTGCGGAAAACCGGGCGTCTGCTGATCGTGCACGAGGATAACTACCACAACGGTTGGGGTGCCCAACTTTCCGCTTACATCGCAGAGAAGGAGATCTATTTGCTCGACGCGCCTATCAAACGTGTCGCTACCTACGATGTGCCGATCCCGTGCGCGCCCATCATGGAGAAATTTGTGATCCCATCCCCGGAACGCATCATCGAAGCGGCGCGTTCGCTGATGAAAGAATAACGTGTCCAAGCAAAAGGAGAAAGGTCCGCCCAATGTCATTGATTCGATGTATTGACCTGCTTCGGCACGCCCACGAAAATTCCTACGCCGTCGGCTACTTTGAGGCGTGGGACCTGGAGTCGCTGCTCGCGGTCGTTCGTGCTGCCGAGGTCGCACGCTCGCCGGTCATGGTCGGATTCTGCGGTGAGTACCTCGCCAACCCGCAGCGCAAATTTAAGGAAGACATCAACCTCTACGGCGCGCTGGCACGGCAGGTCGCGCAAAGCGCTTCCGTTCCGGTAGCGACGCTCTTGAACGAGTCGACCGACATGAACGTGGCCTACCAGGGAGTGAAAGCCGGCTTCGATATGGTGATGTTCGTCGATGAAGGAATGCCGATTGATCGACTCACCGCGGTGACGCATAAGCTCGTCGAGTTTGCTCATGCGTGCGACGTGGCGGTCGAAGGCGAAGTTGGTTCGCTGGGGGTGGCCGATCAGTCCACCGGGCAACAGCAGGCGGGTCATCGGACTGATCCGAAGATCGCGGCAAAGTTTGTCGCTGAGACGGGCGTCGACGCGCTGGCAGTGTCCATCGGAAACATACACTTTCTTGAAGGGCGCAAAGTCGAACTGGACTTCGAACTGCTGGAGCAACTTCACGAACGAGTCTCGGTTCCGTTGGTTCTGCATGGCGGGACGGGAGTGGATAAGGCCGATTTTCGGCCAAGCATTGAGCGCGGCATCGCCAAGGTGAACGTGGGCGCTGGCTTAAAGCGCGTCGTGATCGAGAGCGACCGCCGGTACTTGGCCGAGAGCGACCCCAGTCGCATGAATCCCAATGACGTGCTTGGGCGCGGCGGTAGGCTGGACATGAACGTGCGTGGCCAGGCAGCTCTAATGGACGAAGTGATTGGATTCATCAAGGCTTTCGGCGGCGAGGCCAAGGCGAGCTAAGGAGAAGAGATGCTCACCAAAATAACGATGCCGTCCGGCGGAACCAACACCGACCAACTTCGGGTGGTGTCGTGGAAGAAGCAGGAGGGCGATGCCGTCAAACGCGGCGACATTCTGCTCGAGGTTGAGACCGACAAAGCCGTCCTCGAAGTTGAGAGCTTTGCGCAGGGCACGCTCCTTAAGCGCCTGGTGGAAGAGGGCAGCTACGGAACGGTCGGGGACGTGATCGCTTATATCGGAAAGCCCGAAGACCTGAAAGCGCTCGAAGCCGAGCCCGCGTCGAGCGCACCCGTCGCGGGTGACCGGAGCGAGTCCACGCCGATTGTGCCGGCCACGGTGCCATCAGCAGTGGAGACCGCTTCCGCCGTAGCGGAGACCGCCCCCACGGTACTGGCCGACTCTTCAAATCGAAAAGCGAAAGCGACGCCCGCCGCGAAAAAAGAAGCCCGCGATCGCAGCCTCGATCTGGCGGAGGTTTATCGCGCTGTGGGCAAAGATGTTCTGCGGCGCAGCGATGTGGCGCAATTCGTCACGGCAAACGCGGGATCCTCAAAAGCAACCCAGGCTATCGGAGATGTAACCGGAGATGTAACAGGCTTTACCCTCGTCCCGCTGACGCCCATGCGGCGAATCATTGCCGAACGCATGGAAACGGGCGCTTCAGTTCCCACTTTCACGGCAGAGATCGAAGTCGACATGACCGCCTGCGTCCGGCTGCGCTCCGAGCTGAACCAGCATTTCAAGAATAACAAGTTCGGCTATCACGACATCATTGCAAAGTGCGCCGCCATCGCGGCCGTGGACTATCCTTTCGTGAACGCGTCCTTCACCGATCAAGGCATACGAGTCTTCCAGTCAGTCAACATCGGTATCGCGGTGGCGTTGGAGCAAGGCTTGGTGGTGCCTGTCGTCTGCGATGTGCGGAGGAAAACCCTGGCCTCTCTCGCAGAGGCGAACGCCGCCAATATTGGGCAGGTCCGCACCGGGAAATTTGATCCCAAGCTTCTTGAAAACGGGACGTTTACCATCTCTAACCTTGGCAAGTCTCCCATCACGCGCTTCACCGCCATCCTTAATCCGCCGCAAGCGTGCATCCTAGCCGTAGGGTCCATCCACTCACGCGCGGTGTGGGCGGACGGTCAGTTCCGCGAGCAACCCACTGCAGCCGTCACCGGGACCTTCGATCACCGCGTCATCGATGGAAAGTACGGCGCGGACTTTTTGACGCGACTCAAAGAATTGCTCGAACATCCCCACTTGGCTCTCGTTGACTGAACCCGAGCACCCATCTCCGAATTCACTGACGATCTGACGATGGTATAAGGTGGCGAGCGCATTTGATGCTTTCGGAAGAAATGTCACGGTCATCGAAATGCCCGATCGCGTGCGGTTCGAAGAGGACCAGGACGTCAAAGACGAACTCGCCCGGCTTTTGGAATGCAGGAGAATCGATATTCGTACTGGCGCGCGGGTCGGAATCTCAGGCGTCGACCAGCGGCCAGCAAGGTGGGAGTCCGGCAGCGGGACGATGGCAGGCCGGCGGAGGCCTCACGGCGAACCGGTGGCGGCGCATCAGCACGGCCCATCCCTCACCTGGCGAAGCCTCGAAAGGGGCGGTCATGGACCGCCGTCAGTTAGCTGTCCACAAATTCAACCGAAGGTTCGACGGTAACAACCAATGACTGATTATTTGATCGGGCTGGATCACGGAACGGGTGGAGCCAAGGCGTGCATCATCGATGACCAAGCCAGCATTCTCGCTTACGCCTATCGCGAATATCCCATCTACACGCATCATTCCGGATGGTCAGAGCATGACCCTGATCTGTACTGGCAGACGGCTTGCGAGGTCATCAAAGAATGTCTCAATACTTCAAAGGTCCGCCCGGATCAGATCAAAGGGATCGCCAACTCGTCCGCGCTACCTTCGTTGGTGATGGTGGATAAACATCACCGTCACATCAATCTCGCGTACAACCTAATGGATCGCAGGGCTACGGAACAGGTGCAGTGGCTGCGCGATAATGTTGGCGAAAAGCGGCTCTTCGACGTCAGCTGCAACCGGCTGGAAGATCACCCCACGCTTGTGAACCTGATGTGGGAAAAGCAGAATCGCCCGGAAGATTTCGCGCAGATATACAAAGCCCTGACCATCGACGGGTACGTCCGCCTGAAGCTGACCGGGAAGGCGACGGCGAATTTCTCTTCGGGCGCGTTCTATGGCATCGCGTATGACCTACGCCAGAACAGGTTCGACGAAGAACTCCTCGCGAAAATCGGTTTAGATCCGCAGATCATGCCTGACTTCTTCTCCTGTGAAGAGGTCATTGGCTCAATCACGGAAGCGGCTGCCGAAGAAACGGGCTTGGTTGCGGGAATTCCGGTCGCGGCCGGTTCGGTTGATTGCAACGCCGGCTGGGTGGGAGGCGGCGCAGTAAACGCCGGCGACATCCAGGTTAACCTGGGTACATGCGGCGTCATCGGCGTCGTCCACGAAAACCCGGAGTTGATCGTCGACACGATGATCAACTGCTCCTACGTGACTGACTCGCGTAAGGTATTTGCCACGATAGCAGCAACAACATGCGGCGGCCAGTCCGTGCGTTACCTGCGCGACAATTTTTCCCAGCTCGAACTGGCTACAGAAAAAGTTGTCCCGGGATTCAGTACGTACGATTCGATGGAGAAGCAGGCCGAGTCCGTTCCTCTCGGTTCTGATGGCTTGCTCATTTTGCCTTACCTGATGGGAGAGCGCACGCCGCTTTGGGATGTGCACGCCCGTGGGGTCATATTCGGCCTTTCGTTAAACCACACCAAGGCCCATCTTGTCCGAGCCATGATGGAAGGCGTCACCTTTGCGATGTACGAGTCGTTTAGCATCATCCAGGACCACTGCCCGCACATCAATCTTCCGATCGTTCTGAACGAGGGCGGTGCGAAAAACCGGCTATGGCGCAGAATGATTACCGACATCTTCAACGTTCCGACGGCGTTTGTGAAGAGCCGGATCGGCGCACCCATGGGAGACGCCATTTTGGCCGGTGTGGCGACCGGAATCTTCAAGGATTTCGCCATTGCCAGAGAGAAGGCAGAATACATCGATCGCATGGATCCGATCCCGGCGAATCACGACCGTTATATGGAGTACTACCAGCTTTACCGCCGGCTTTATTCCCACATCCAGGAGGATTTTGTGACGCACGCAAAGCTACGCGAGCACCACCGGCCCCTTTCTCGTTGAAACCTTCGCAGGCTTTCTGAGTCTCCGCGTGTTTCGCCAACGCTCCCGTTTTCGAATCGACGAGGGGACTCAATGAATCACAAAGTAGTAAAAAGTATGAATAGCGGCGCATCAGGGTTAGTCGCCGCGAAGCGGCGCTCCCTGTAGAGCCCTGGGCAGGTGGGCAAGTGCCGGCTGCTTGGGTGGAAGCAATTCCGGGATCAAGCAGGCGGCTTGGTAGAACGGGTTATGGTGGGCAGGAAGCGGGCGCAACGACGTTTGCAAGCAACGTGGCCAACGCCTTTACGGCTCAACGCACCCGTTGGAATGTGATCCTGGTCGACCAGATGGACACCCTGCCGGCGATCCCGTCGCAAAGTGGCCAATCCGGCTGCGGGGCGATTAGTCACCGCGTTGTTCACGGCGGCGAGTATTTCCGCCTTGATCTCCGGGGCGATTCACTTCACGGCCAGTACCATCCGGGCTGCCCCGCGGATCACCAAGGCCAAACCAAATGCGCAGGCCGTTTCCTCCATCTTCTTTTCATGCGTCTGCCCGAGCAAGTGCTGGTGTACGGCGATCGCGCGGTCACTCCCGATCCGGGCGTGGAAACGCTGACCGATACCGTCATCCAAAGCGCCAAAGAGCCCGGTCGCCGCTCGCGGAACGGTCCTCATTTTTCCGGATTTGAACACGGGCGATGCACTACCGGCGAGCGCTTCGTCGAGTTTCTGACCCTGCCGGGCTACGAACGGCTCGACTAGCGAACCCGGACCGAGAGAGTCGCCATTTAGGAAAACGTAACCAACTGACAAAACTAAAGAAAATGATGAGCACAACAGCCAATGAAACGATAGCAACGCAGGCGCCCGCAGCGCTCAAGATCCGCCGGACTGAGCCCGGGACGCGGTGGAAGGATGTGACCCGTCCCTACGCTCAGCAGGATGTTCAGCGGCTGCAAGGCACCGTGAAGGTCGAATACACCCTGGCGAACCTGGGCGCGGCGCGGCTCTGGCAACTGCTCCAGGAAGAGGAGTTCGTGCCCGCGCTCGGCGCGCTGACGGGCAATCAGGCGGTCCAGCAAGTCAAGGCCGGCCTTAAGGCCATTTACTTGAGCGGCTGGCAAGTGGCCGCCGATGCCAACCTGGCGGGTCAGATGTACCCCGACCAGAGCCTGTACCCGGCCAACAGCGTGCCCGCGGTAGTCAAACGGATCAACCAGGCGTTGCTGCGGGCCGACCAGATTTGTCACCTGGAGGGTAAGGACCAGATCCATTGGATGGCGCCGATTGTCGCGGATGCCGAAGCTGGTTTCGGCGGACCGCTTAACGTCTTCGAGTTGGTTAAGGCCTTAATTGAGGCGGGCGCAGCCGGCGTGCACCTGGAGGATCAACTGGCGTCTGAAAAGAAATGCGGCCACATGGGCGGCAAGGTGCTCATCCCCACCCAGCACGCGATCAAACACCTGGTGGCGGCGCGGTTGGCGGCTGATGTCTGCGATGTGCCGATGGTGGTCATTGCGAGAACGGATGCCAACGCCGCCAGCCTGCTGACCAATGAGATCGATGAACGCGATAAGCCGTTTATCACCGGCGAACGCAGTCCGGAGGGGTTCTTCCGGGTGCGCGCGGGCATTGAGCAGGCCATCGCCCGTGCGGTTTCATACTCCCCTTACGCGGACCTGATCTGGTGTGAAACCAGCGAGCCGAACTTAGCCGAGGCCAAACGCTTCGCCGAAGGCGTCCACCAGCAGCATCCGGACAAACTGCTGGCTTACAATTGCTCGCCGTCATTCAACTGGAAGAAAAAACTCGATGACGCCACGATCGCGCGGTTCCAGCGCGAACTGGGGGCGATGGGTTTCAAGTTTCAGTTCATCACGCTGGCTGGTTTTCATGCCTTAAACTACGGCATGTTCAACCTGGCCCGAGACTATAAGGAGCGTGGGATGTCTGCGTATGCCGACTTACAGGAAGCTGAGTTTGCGGCCGAGGCCCATGGGTACACGGCGACCCGGCATCAACGGGAAGTTGGTACCGGATATTTCGACGAGGTGAGTCTGGTCATCTCCGGCGGCAAGTCGTCGACCACTGCCTTACACGGTTCTACTGAGGCGGAGCAGTTTCATAATTAAGCACGTTTAGAACAGTAGAGGTAGCCGCTTGAAAGCCACTGAGGGGGGGACTCCTCCTGTGTTTTGGGCCGCGCAACACACTGCCCCCCACGAAGGCACCTCGTTCATAGATTTTGCGTCAGCGTTTGGTTGTCGTCCCTTTGCGAGCGGGACAGGCGCGGTGGGGCAGTTGCCACCAGATCGACAAAGCGGGCTTGTGGTCGAAGGACTGCGGGCCGAGATGCGTGCGCACGAACCTTTTTCCCGGTGCTTAGAAAAAGTTTGTTTGTTAGTAAAAAACTATTGACGAGTTCTACCTGAAAATGTTTTCTTGACGAGCACCGGTCTTTGCCAACCGTTGCCAAGCTTTCGACGCGATCCACCCCCTCTGCAATACACAACGACATGGACAGAGTTTCCATGGAAGGACGTGCCCGCGGCTGCCTGCGCGACGCTGCAAGCTCCCCTGGCGACGTTGCGAACTACGGACGCCAATAAGGTAAAGGAGAGAAATGCCAGAGATTTTTGATCATACGGGAACTCCCCTCAGACACGGGCGCGCCCGCGTCAATGGAATACGCATGCATTACGTCACAGGCGGTCATGGGGAACCGATCCTACTCGTACACGGCACGCCCAAAACGCATTTTTACTGGTATAAGCTGATCCCTCGTCTAACAGAGCATTTTACGGTTGTCGCCCCGGATCTGCGGGGCTTCGGAGACACCGATCGGCCTCCAGTCGACGAAGGTTACGATTCACTGACAAACGCAAGGGATCTGGCCGAACTGATGTCTCTGCTCGGGCACGAACGGTTTCACCTGCACGGCGAGGACCGCGGTGCGGAATTTGCCTATGTTCTGGCGGCAACCGAACGCGAGCGGGTCAAGACATTGTCGTTCTGTGAGATGTTGCTGTCCGGCGATGAACTGGAGAGGTGGTCGTACTTCACCAAGGACAACATCTCAGCGCAATTTCGCCAGCAGGGCGTTTGGGTCTGGCACATACCCTTTTTCTGGATTCCCCACATCCCTGAAATGCTGATTGAAGGGCATGAACGCGAGTTCTGGGAATTTTGGATTCGGGCCGAAACCTGGAACCCCACCGCCATCACCGCCGAGGCCATCGACGAGTGGATCGCACGGTTGATGAGCCCCGGCGGCCTGCGAGGGGTGTTGGAGACTTACCGTGCAGCTTTCAAGAATGCGCGCATCAATGAGGAACTGCGAAAAGAGCGCCTCACGCTCCCGGTTATGACGGTGGGCGCCCCGGAGTTTTTCGGGCCCCTGGTTAAAGAGCAGATGCTCAAAGTGGCCGATCGCGTCGACCGCGCCGAAGTCTTCGAAGAGTGCGGACATAGTCTGGCTCTCGAGGCAGACCAGCGGCTCGCGACGCTGCTTCGCGAATTCATGTTGAAGCAATAATTACGGAGGCAACTATGTCATACAAAATACGCGTTACTACTCTCTGCAGTCTTCTCGTGACCTGGGCGACTCTTGCCCACACGAATGCTGCAGGCAACATAGGCGACATCAAACAGCCGCTCTGGTATCAGCCGCCATCCGAGAAGACCCTTGAGCTTGCCAAACTTGATGACCTATCCCAAACGGTCGTCAGTGACGGGGAACAGGGAGAGAAGGGCGTTCTTGCATCAACGCTGACCGTCACGGACGATCAGGCGGCAAAGATCAAGGCCGGCAAGTTCACCGTGGGTATCGCCATGGGCTGGCTGGGCGATGACTGGGCGTCTCAGCAATTGAAGGGTCTCAAGACGACCTTTGATAAACTGGGCGTTAAGGTCATCGCGGAAACGAATGCCGATTGGGATGATGCCAAGCAGATTTCCAATCTGGAAGCCATCGGCGCTCAAAAGCCAAGCCTCCTCGTCTCGATTCCCCTTAACAAGAAGACCACAGCCATTGCTTACAAGAAGATTCAAAAATCCGGGACGAAGGTGATGTTCATTGACCAGGCGGTCGACGGGATGACGGCAGGAAAAGACTACATATCGATCGTTTCCTCCGACAACCTGGCGCTTGGAATGTACGTCGCGGACGAACTGGCGAAGGCGATCGGCGGCACCGGCGACGTCGCAGCGATGTACTTCGCAAACGATTTCTACGTTACTAACCTGCGATACATCGGCTTTATCGCCCGTCTCATGGTGAAATACCCGAACGTGAGGCTTGTCGCGGCGGCCGGCCATGACGACCCCAACAAAGGCCAGGAGGTTGCGCAAGCGGTCCTGGCGCGCTATCCGAAGCTCAAGGGCCTGTACGGTTCGTGGAGCATTCCGGCGATGGGCGCGGCAACGGCCGCACAGGTGGCCGGGCGTAATCCCCAGAACTTCAAGATCGTGTGCGAAAACTTCGACCAGATTGTTGCGGCGAACGTGGCAAAAGGCGGATTGATCGCCGGTATCTCTTCCCAGCGTCCTTACGATCAGGGCGTAGCGGAAGCGACGGCAGGGGCGCTCGCTTTGATCGGTGTTCCGGTGCCCACGTACATCGTGGTGCCGCCGCTGGCGGTAGACCGTCAGAACCTGGCCGAAGCCTATCAGACGATTTATCACATTCCCCTCCCTGATAAAATGCTTGCGGACCTGAAAAAATAGCGGCCTGCGCCGAACCCCGGTCCGGACGATCGTGCGCGCATCGGTCCGGACCGAACCGATACCGGTCCTGGTCTAATCGATCCCACCTGTCACCCTTCGCTCACACCCGGAACCCGTTTCCAATAACCGCAAAGGATTTGTCATGGAGGCGATTGATATACTGGAAATGAACGACATAGAAAAGTCGTTCAACGGCGTTCCGGTGCTGAAGAAGGCAACCTTCGCGCTGCGAAAAGGGGAAGTGCACGCCCTCATGGGTGGTAACGGTGCAGGCAAATCCACGCTCATGAAGATTCTGACCGGAGTCTACCGCAAGGACTCCGGCACGATCGTTCTTGACGGCCAACCTGTTGAACTGGCGACCGCGCGCCAGGCCGAGCGTCACGGCATCGCCATGATCTACCAGGAGCTTAGCCTTGTGCCGACGCTCACGGTGGCGCAGAACATCTTTTTGAAGCATGAGGCGCGAGCCGTCGGAAACGTCTTCCTAAATGATGCCGAGTCCGGGCGTCGCGCCAAACAACTCATGCAGGAACTTGGCCACCCGGTAGACCCGCGCACGCCCATCGAGCAACTGAGCGTCGGCATGTGTCAAATGGTCGAAGTCGCCAAGGCACTGGCGAAGAAGGCTCGGATCCTGATCATGGATGAACCGACATCCTCCCTGACGGATTCGGAGACGGAGATTCTCTTCCAATTGATCAACCGCCTGAAGCGCAGCGGGATCTCGATCATCTACATATCACATCGGATGTCGGAGATCTTTACCGTATGCGATCGCGTCACGGTGATGAGGGACGGTGCTTGCGTCAAAACTGACGACTGCCGGAACGTCACGATGGAGGGCCTGATCGAATCAATGTTAGGGACGGGGAGAAGTGTGGCCTTCCAGTGGCAGGAACGTCATAATCAACGTTCCGAACGGCCCGTGCTTGAGGTTAATGACCTCGCCGTGGAAAAGGGACAGGGTCCCGTTTCGTTCTCGATCTATCCCGGTGAAATTGTCGGCCTCGCCGGACTGCTCGGATCCGGTCGGACGGAGATCGCGGAAACGATCTTCGGCATGCGCCGGGCGCATAGCGGAACGGTGTCGGTAAACGGCAGGACGATTCATGCCACCCGCGAGGCGATCGATGCAGGGGTCGGACTGGTTCCCGAAGACCGGCGTACGCAGGGCCTCGTTCTGGATCATTCGCTTCTGGCCAATTTTATTCTGCCCAACCTGGCATCCTTCACGCGGGGCACCTTCGTGCGTGACGGCGCAGGGGCCAGGGCCGCCAAAGATTTCATCCAGAAGCTGCGAATCAAGGTCCGTGCCCCCGATGCGCCGGTCCGCCTTTTGTCCGGCGGCAACCAGCAGAAGATCGTTCTGGCGAAGTGGTTGGAGCGCAAACCCCGCCTTCTGATGCTCGACGAACCGACGATGGGCGTCGACATCGGGGCGAAGTCGGACATCCTGCAGATCGTCCGTGATATCGCCAACGGCGGCGCGGCCGTTCTGGTTATCTCGTCGGAATTAGAGGAGCTTTTAGCGATGAGCGACCGGGTCCTTGTCATCCACAACGGCAAGCTGGTCCACGATCTAAACCGCAAGGATATCCCTTCCGAGGAGATGTTGCATCATGCAATCCAAGACTGACACAGCACAGGTATTGCTCCCGTCGCGCGGAAGCATTGTAAATTTCCAATGGCAGGATTACGTGGTCTACCTGTTTTTCGGGCTTGTCCTTGTTTTCTTTGCCGTTACCCTTGGAGGCAAAGGGTTTCTTTCGGTCGAAAACCTTTTCAATATCACCCGCTCGACATCAATGATCGTTGTGATGGCCGTGGCGATGACCTTCGTAATTTGCTGCGGAGAACTCGACCTGTCGGTGGGATCTACGGCGGGATTGGCTGCTCTAGCCGCCGGCTTTTTCCTCCAGGCCTATGGCACGGTTGCCGGCATCGTGGCTGCCATCCTTTGCGGGTTGGCGGTCGGCCTTGTCAACGGGCTTTTCGTGACGGTCGTTAACATTCCTTCCTTTCTCGTAACCCTTGGCATGATGCAGTTGGTTCGCGGGCTTGATATGCGAGTTACTTATACCAAGCCGATCCTGATCACGAACGACTTTTTCAATAACGTCTTTGGATCCGGAAGCGTCGGACCTCTACCTTCGCTTTTCATCTGGTCAGTGCTCGTAGCCGTTATCGGGCATCTGGTTCTTCGTTACACCGCTTTCGGGCGTGAGGTGCTGGCCACGGGCGGGAACCGAAGGGCTGCGGAATACTCCGGAGTAAACACGAAGCGGATAAAGCTCTATTGCTTTCTGATCAGCGGCGCGGCGGCTGGATTGGCCGGAATGCTTTATTCCGGCATGATGCAGACGGCACGGTATTCCTTTGGAACGGGAGCCGAACTGGCGGTGATTGCCGCGACCATCCTGGGCGGAACGAGTCTATTCGGGGGTAAAGGGACGATTATAGGAACCTTCGTGGGCGCCTTGCTGATCGGCACAATCAACAATGGGCTCATCATTATGGGTCTTGATGTTAGTGAACAAAATATAATCGCGGGCGCCATCATTATCGTGGCCGTGGCTTTCGGCAGGAAGCCGGTGCGGTAGTTTATAGACCTCCGGCATCGCAGACAAAATCTTCGTTCATTGAACTATGACTTCACGCAGACAAACGTTTGACACGCCTTCTATGGAGTGGTACACAGGTCCTGCTGGACACACTCCCCAGATCGCGAAATCCCGGCTGATTCGGACGACGTCGAACGGTTCTACCGGAAAGTGTTCAGTTCGGAACCTAACCATTTGGAGGAAGCTCGTGTCATCAGCAGCCAGCACAGTTAAAGTCAGGTGTTTCCTGACGCGTAAGTTTCTAGCGGCAGCTTCGTTCGGGGCCTTGGCGTGGGCGTCAGCCGCTCACGCCGAGGTGAGCCAACCCACCTACCCGAAGTCCAATCTGCTTCTTGTCACCACGGTGATCAACGCCACCAATCCCTACATGGCTTCCTGGATACAGGGGTCGAAGGATCTTGCGGCCAAGCTCGGCGTTCCCATCGAGGTCGTCCAGTCAAACGGGAGTTCTCAGACGGAACTGGCCGGCATCCAGGCGCAGGCTGCGAAGGGCAAGAAGATCGTGCTCGTGATGAATCCGGTGGCGGCCTCAAACGTGCCGGCGGTGGTTCAGACGATCAATGCCAACGGCGGTTATATGGTGGTCTGGTGGAACATGCCGCCGGGCACCGAGCCGAAGACATCCGGCGACCATTTCGTCGCTTTCGGCACCTATAACGGCATCACTGCCGGCGAGTGTGGCGCGGAGCACCTCGTGGAGGCGCTTCACGGCAAGGGAAACATCATCGCTTTGCCGGGGGTGCTTGACAGCACGGTGAGCCAGGAGCGTTACCAGGGCCTGCTCGATACCCTCAAGAAGAACCCGGACGTGAAACTGCTCGACACGCAGCCCGCCAACTGGGATCAGGCGATCGCGCTTCGCACCACCCAACAGCTTATCGCCAAGTACGGGGACAAGCTCGACGGTGTGTGGACGGCCGACGACGCGATGATGCTCGGAGCATATCAGGCGTTCAAACAGGCCGGCAGACTCGAGAAGGTCAAGTTCTCCGGGGAAGGCGCCTACCCGCCGGTCATTGACCTCATGGTCAAGAAGGCAGGCAACAACGCGGTGGTCGCTTCCGCTTTCCATCGCGGCTATATGGCTGCAGCAACCGGCCTCCTCATCGCTTACAAGGCAGCGGTTGGTGAGATTGACGTGTCGAAGCTTACCCCGGAGCAACGGCACGGCCAGTATGCCATCGGCTGCGTCACGCCGGAGAACGCCGCGCAATTTCAGGCAAACGGCGGCATCCCGCAGGGCTGGCTTGATGAGCTGATCAAAAATCCCTTCAAGGATCTTGTCGGCGGCCCCGTCCTCCGCACGGCGGCGCCCTGAGGTCGAGATCCCTGGGGATCAAGTCTCGGCATCGAAAGGCTGGCGACGGGATTTTATCGTCCGATGAACGAAAAGGCGACGGAGGAGATAGGAAACGGCGGCATCCGCAGAACGTTCGCCGGCTTTGGCGAAATCGGGATCCTCGTCCTTCTCATCGTGGTGTTTTCGATTCTAAACCCGGCCAAGTTTCCGACCGTCGCCAATCTCAACACGATTCTGAACACCGCCGCCGTCCCGACGATCATCGGCGTGGGCGCCACGTTTGTCGTGCTGATGGGCCGAATCGACCTTTCGGTGGAAGGGATCATGGGCGCCGCAGGTCTCGCCTATGTCCTTCTCTCTCCGAACAGCAGGACGAGCGCGAACTGGGGGTTCGGCGCGATCGTCGTCGCCATTGCGCTCGGCGCGGGGCTCGGGGTGGCGACGGCTCTGCTGCACACGCGTTTGAAGGTCCCTTCCTTCATCGTTTCGCTCGGCATGTGGTATGTCGGTCTTGGCATCGCCGCGGTCCTGTTCGGCCAGGAAATGCAGCCGTTTCTCTCCGATACCGATACGAGCGTGTGGCCCACATCGGCCCCGCTTGGCATTTCCAACAGTTACCTCGTTGCGCTCGGTGTTGCGGCCCTCGGGTTCCTGGTTGAGCGTTTCACCCGCCTCGGCCGCGTGCCCTACGCGATCGGCAACAACGAGGCGGTGGCCCTGCTCACGGGCATCCCGGTTGCCCGCTACTGCATCTACGCCTTCGCCATTGCCGGCGCATGCAGTGCACTGGCGGGCGTGATCGCCAGCATGTCCCTTGGCGCAGGGGCCGCAAACGTGGGGGTCGGCATGGTGTTCTTTACGCTTGCAGCCGTCGTGATCGGCGGCACGCCGCTCAGCGGCGGCAAAGGCGGCGTCCTGCGCACCCTGGTCGGCGTGCTCGTATTGTCCACGCTTTATAATGGGCTGATCCTGTCCGGCGTTGCGCCGAGTCTGCAATCCGGCGTCTCAGGGCTCGTTCTCGTCACCGCAGCGATCGCCGCCGGTTGGTCGCAGCGGGACCGTTTGAGGATCGTGAAATGACCACCGCCGCCGGCCAAACCGCGTCCGGTCGGGAGCCCGGGGCCAATCGGCCGCCGGTACTCGAACTGAACGGCATCACCAAGAGTTTCGGACCGCTCGTCGCGGTCGACAATCTCTCCCTCGTCATCGGCCCCAATGAGGTAGTCGGACTGCTTGGTGAAAACGGCGCCGGGAAGTCCACCCTGCTCAAGATCCTCACGGGTGTTCACCAGCCGGACAAGGGCTCGATCACCGTGAACGGAAAGAAGGTCACGCTGCGCAATCCGCAGGAGGCCAATGCCGCCGGGATCGGCATCGTTCACCAGGAGCAGTCCCTGTTCACAAACCTCTCGGTGGCCGAGAACATTGTGATGGGCTTGTCGAAGCAGGGGGCGCGGTCGACGCGATTCGGCCTCTATCGCTGGGGACAGGTCAACCGAGACGCAGCGGCGATCCTCGCGCGAATCGGCTCCCGGATCGACCCGCGAACAAAGATGAGCGACCTTTCGTTTGCTCATCGGCAGATGGTCGAGATCGGCCGCACCATCGAGATCGCACGCGAAACGACGCGCGCGCTGGACGCGAGCGACGCCGACCACGGCACGCCGCTCGTGATCCTGGATGAGCCGACCTCGGTGCTCGAACGTAATGAGACCGAAATCCTTGAGCGCGAAATCAGAAAGCTCAAGGACGTCGGCTCGGTGATTTTCGTATCGCACCGCCTCGAGGAGGTCCTGCGCATTTGCGACCGGCTCGTGGTGATGCGCCACGGCCGGCTCGTGGCCGACCGGCCGGTCGGCAACATAACCGAAGACGAACTCTTCGAGCTCATGATCGGCCAGGGTGCGCGGTCGCAGGCACCCGCGAGCGCAAAAGCTGACGCGCCGGCGAAGGCCGTCCTGACGGTCGACAGCCTGTCGCGCCGCCATACCTTTCACGACGTCAGCTTCACGGTCTTTCAAGGCCGCGTGACGGCGATCGTCGGGACCGTCGGGTCCGGGCGCGAAGACGTGTGCCGGGCGATTTTCGGGGCCGAAGCCTTTGACGGCGGCACGATCACGGTCGATGGCGCTCCCGTACGCGGCTGGTCGGTGCGCAAAGCCATCGCCGCCGGCATCGGCTATCTACCCTCTGAACGCGGAGTGGAGAGCGTCGTCGGCGGCCTGTCCGCAGCCCGCAACCTTACGCTCACCTACCCGGACAAGGCCCGCGCCGGCGCCTTGCTCAGCCCTGCCCTCCGAAACCGCCTGGCCAACCTCTGGTTCGAACGCCTCGACGTGCGTCCGCGCGACATCGGGCTCGAACTCGAGCGTTTCTCGGGTGGAAATCAGCAGAAGGTGGCGCTCGCCAAGTGGCTGATCGCGGGCGACCTGAAGGTGTTGATCCTCGATCATCCGCTGCGCGGGCTGGATCCGGGAGCAAGCGCAGCCGTGAACGAGTTGATCCGCGAAGCGTGCCGCGGCGGCGCGGCTTTCATCCTCCTCGCCGACACCCTGGAGGAGGCGCTCGACCTCGGCGACGAGATCCTGGTGATGCGCGACGGCTGCGTGACGGCCCGTTTCGACATGGCGCGAGAACACCCGACTTCACTCGATCTCCTGGAGAAAATGGTTTGAGCTCTTCCACTTCCTCCCCGGCTTTGAAATTCGGCGGCATCCGGTCCATTCGACCGGAGAAACTGCGAATCCTGCTCGCGCCGCTTGCGATCTTTCTCTGCCTGCTGGTGGTCGTCTCGGTCGCCGTCCCGCAGTTCCTCCACGGTGGCGGCCCTTCGATCATCGCGCAACAGGCGACGCCGATCCTGCTCATCGCGCTCGCCCAGTGCGTCGTTCTCCAGGTCAGTTCGATCGACCTATCAAACGCTTCGATGGCCCTGCTCTGCGCTATTCTGAGCGCCGAAACGCTCGGGCCGCTCGGGATCGCCTCGCCCTGCCTTTGCGTCGGGGTCGTCACGCTCATCGGCATGCTCAACGGCGCCGTGCTGACGTTCACGCAGATTCCGTCTTTTGCGTTGACCCTCGGTACGCTCGGCATTCTCCAGGCGGCCTGCCTGGTGATCACCGGAGCGAATGTCGTCTACGTTACGTCGCATCTCGAACTCGTGTCCTGGCTCTTCCACGTTCAAATCCTTACGTTGCCGATCGCGTTTTGGCTGAGCGTTCTGTGCGCCGTCCTCCTTTGGGCTTTCATACGCTTCACCGCGACCGGGCAGGGGCTCATGGCGATCGGCTTCAATGAGCGCGCGTCGATCCTATCCGGCCTGCCGGTGAGGCGGCTCAAGATAACCGCTTTCGGCTTGTCGGGTTTTCTGGCCGGGCTCGCGGGTCTGTCGGTCATCGCCATCAGCGGGGCGGCTTCATCGTACGGCCTGGGCAGCGATCTGCTCGTGCCGGGTATTGCAGCGGCGCTCGCAGGAGGGACGGCCATCACCGGCGGCGTATGCAACCCGATCAACGTCGTGTTCGGCGCCCTGTTTGTCGCGCTCATCCCGGTCGGCAGTGCCGCGATCGGGGTAAGCACGCAGGCGCAAAGCATCGTCTATGGCGCGGTTCTGATCGTCGCTGTCGCTGCGACGGCAAGCCGCTCTCGCACTGGCATCATCAAATAGTTACAAGGAAGCACAGACATGGCTACGACATTGGATCGATTCGCTGACCGGGCGCCCGGTTGGGAGACGCCGGTAATGATCGAATCGCATCAGAACGGCGTGCGCACGAAGGCGATGAACCCTAATACGCCGGTCACCTACGAAGAGGTCGTCGAGGACGCGATCCGCTGCTGGGACGCGGGCGCGAGCGCAATTCACGTCCACAACACGAATTTCGACCTCCGCGGAAAGGAAGCCGCCGACGATTACATGCCGGCCTGGAGCAAGATCTTGAAGGCGCGGCCTGACATGATCTGGTATCCGACAACGTGTAATAATCTGCTTTGCACCGAGGGTCAGACCGGGCTCGAACACGTGGCATACTTGAATAAGGACGCCAACGTGCAGGTCGCAGTCGTGGATACCGGCATCGACCTCTTCGCCGTCGATCTTGACGAGAAGGGCCACATCCTCGGCCGCCCGTATGGTTGGAACTACCAACAGGTCGCCGGGCAGGTCGACTTCTGCCGGAAGAACGACATCGCGATGATCTGGGGAGTCTACGAGCCCGGCCACCTTCGCCTTGGCCGTCATTATGTCGATCGCGGTATGTATACGAACGGCTCGATGTGGGATTTCTATCTGGTGGGCAAGTATGGACTCACCTCATCGAAGCCCATCGGCACTTGCGGAATGGAGCCGACTCTTGAGAGCCTGTACTATTACCTGGACATGATCGCGCAGGCCAAACATAAGCTGCCGTGGTGCATATCGATCTGGGGCGAAGGCAGTCTCGATACGCGCCCGATCATCAAGCGGGCTATAGAACTCGGCGGACACATCAAGACGGGTCTCGAATTGTTCTTCGATCCGGACCGGAATCCGACTAACCTCGATCTACTTCAGGAGGTCCAGGAAATTGCCAAGGAAGTCGGCCGGCCCCTGGCGACTCATGAGGACGCAAGAAGAATCTACAACATAAAGTAAGGGCGACCTTCGACCGCAGGAGGGGTATTTGGTTAGATTCGGCATCGCCGCACTCTGGAAGCGTTTGTTTACCATTTTCGCCCCGATCGTCTTCGATAATCATCGAGGTACGATCCGGGCGAGCCGACCCCCTTGCTCAGCCAAGGTTGTACCGGCATAGGGTCTTATACCGTTTAGACGGTCACGGAGGTAAAATCTTGTCTTCCTTCAGGCGCTCTGCCGGTGTTAAACCTATTAGACCGTATAAACGGCCTTAGGCCAAGCGGGCCGGGAGAACATAGCCCAGGGTAAACCCCACGGCCATTTAGTTAAGGATACAAGGCCGGGTATTGCTTTGGTCCCGCAGGGACGGCTGAGGTTAGGCAGGGACTTCAGTCCCTGTGAGGCGCATTTAAGAGGGATCGCGTCCCGTCGGGACGCCTGAAGCGCCGCCCCGGAGGGTGCCGACTCCCAAGGGGCCGGCCAAACCCGGCGCGACCCTCGGCGCCAAAAACCCGAACGTCCCCAGACCTTTGACGCCCGCTTGGCTTGGCGCACGTTTTCGGGCGTCCCGACGGGACGCGACCCCTGGGGGACGCCTTCACAGGGACTGAAGTCCCTGCCTAACCTCAGGCGTCCCTCCGGGACGAAGACCACGCCCTTAACTATTGACCTTCAGGAAAGTAAAGTCTCGAGAAGGTGCGTTAGACTCAGAGCTACCCTTTCCAAATACGGACATTACTTAACTGAAGAACAATAAATGGCCGTGGGGTTTACCCTGGGAAACGGCCCGCTTCCTCGTCGGAGGTCTGAATGGCCGGGAGAGGGTGTCGCTCGCGGGTGCTGCCGCCCCTTCAGCAAATCCACCCGGCGGGGCGGGCGTTTGTTAGGGAGGGCGTACCGACGTGACGCCTTAGGAGGGCTCACATCATTTTACGGTCACCCAGGGGGTAAAGCCCTGGGCTGAGTTCTCTTGGCCCTTCGGGCCGTAAGACGGTCACGGCTGTCCCCGCGCTGCCCTCAAACAACGCGGGTAAAGCTCAGTGGGCTCTGACGCCGGCATTGAAGGCTTCGAAAGCACGGTCAGCTTTGCCCGAAGAACACCGGTGCGCCCTCTAACTGACGATTACGGAAGGCCGCAGCCCGGTTAGGCGGGCCCTTCCCGGGAGCCCGCCGGCTCAGGCGCAAAGTCGCCACCACCCTCTTCCAGGAGCGCAAGCGCCGTCTGATCATCAATGATCAGGCGGCTGAGCACCCCGGTGCGTAAAGCGCCAAGAATGGCGTGTTTCTTGTCGAGACCGCAGGCAACCGCCACGACGTTTTTGAGACGCTGAAAATCCTCCCACGGCAAAGCCAGGATCCGATCGTCCACGTCCCCCAGAATCCTTTTACCATCGATGTCAAAGTAACGTCCGGAGATGTCTCCCACCGCCCCTCGAGCCCTTAACTGGTCGATGGTGGAAGTATTTAAAAAACCGGTCTGCACTACGGTGGCGCTGTGATCGACCTTGCCCACGCTCACCATGCACTGAGCGGCAAGTCGTGCGACGGCAAGGGTTGCCTGTACTCCGGGATCGGACATGAAAAGGTCCCGTACCTCTTTTGAGGCGACTATTACCGGGACGTATAAATGATAAACGGGCGCGTGAAGCTTTTCGCCGAACAATGACGCCACCCGGTAAGGATTGAAAGTGTGCCCGCTGTTTAGTCCGCCTAACGTTTGAGCGATTACCAAGCCCTTTACAGGATTTTCGTTCAGGGCGCGTGCAACCTCCAAAAGAGTTTTTCCCCAGCTGAGGGTGATGACCTGATTCGGTTGGAGATTGTTTTCCAAATAAAGTGCACCCATTTCGCCAACCGCGCGCAGGACGTCGGCCTCGGTGTGTCCGACCGAGGTCGGCACGATGAAAACCTCCTGCAGCCCGAATCGCTTTGCGAGCCGCGTGGCAAGCTCCATCTGCCTCAAGACGTCCACACGCAGCGAAACCGTGACGATGCCTTCTTCGAGCGCCTGCCGTAACAAGCGAACTACCGTTGGACGGGACAAGCCGAGCTCGTCAGCGACTTGTTGCTGCGTCAGTTTTTGGTGATGATAAAGCCAGGTGGCCTTGGCAAGGGTATCTTTCTGCCCGAGAAGTAGCGTCGGGGTAACTTTTCTACGGCCCCGTCTGGCGCGCTTGATCGGGGCGGGGCTGTTGCTCTGCTTCATAGGCTGCCGTCGGGGTCACGCCGGAATTCGATACAAGTATGATAAAGGTGTAAAAGTCTCGCGAGGGTAACGTATCGCGCAACGGCAACTTTTGCAGCAGAGATGATAGGCGGTTTACGAGAAAAATCCAGCCGGCGGGTAATTGCGAAGAAGGTGTCACCGGAAGTCGCAAGGCGCTATGATACCCGCACCCGGCGGGGAGAATCCCAGCCCTTCGCTCGCTCAAACGACAAACAGATCCATGAAACGGTTCACGGGTGTCGCCGCCAGGCGCGCCGGGTCCGCGCAGAGCGCCAGGATGGCGCCGGCATCGCGCGCCGGGATCCTGCCGCGCAGGTTGCGTTCGAATTTCTCGAGTAACAGGGGGATGCCCTCGCTGCGGCGGCGCCGGTGGCCGACGGGGTATTCAACGGCGACGCGATCGGTTTTTGTGCCGCCATTGAAGAAGACCTGCACGGCGTTGCCGATCGAACGCTTTGCAGGGTCCAGGTAATCCGCCGTAAACTGCCGGTTTTCCACAACCTCCATCCGGTTGCGCAGCGCGTCGATGCGCGGGTCACGAGCCTGCTTGTCTTCGTAATCTTCGGCCGTCAGGCGGCCGAAAATAAGGGTCACGGCAACCATGAACTGGATGCAATGGTCACGGTCGGCCGGGTTATCGAGCGGGCCGGCCTTGTCGATGATGCGCTTGCCGCTCTCCTGAGTTTCAATCACGACGCGCTCGATCTCGTCAAGGCGCCCGGCAACTTGCGGATGCAGCGCAAGTGCGGCCTCAACGGCGGTCTGTGCGTGGAATTCGGCCGGGAACGAGATCTTGAACAGGACGTTCTCCATCACGTAAGAGCCGAAACCTTGCGACGGAACCCGGAGCGGGTTTTTGCTGAAGAGCACGTCCTGAAAGCCCCAGGTTTTCGCCGTCAGCGCACTGGGGTAACCCATCTCGCCGCGCAGCGCCTGCAAGGCAAGGCGCACCGCCCGGCTGGTTGCGTCGCCGGCCGCCCACGATTTGCGCGAACCGGTGTTGGGTGCATGCCGGTAGGTCCTGAGCGCGCCGCCATCGATGAAGGCATTGGAGAGCGCATTAATCACGTCCTCACGCGAGCCGCCGAGCAACCGGGTAACGACACCCGTCGAGGCGACACGCACCAGCAGCACGTGGTCGAGACCGACCCGGTTGAAACTGTTTTCGAGCGCGAGGATCCCCTGGATCTCATGGGCCTGGATCATCGCGAGCAAAACGTCGCGGATCAGCAACGGTTTTTCGCCCTCGCGAACCCGGCGCCGGCTGAGGTAATCGGCCACGGCGAGAATGCCTCCCAGGTTGTCGGATGGGTGTCCCCATTCCGCCGCCAGCCAGGTGTCGTTGTAATCCAGCCAGCGGATCGCGGTCCCGATATTAAAGGCGGCCTGGACCGGATCCAGTTCGTAGCTCGTGCCGGGCACCCGCGCGCCGGTGCCGGGCAAGCTGGCGCCGGGAACGATCGGGCCGAGGAGCTTGGTGCAAGCCGGGTAGCTGAGCGCCAACAGGCCGCAGCCGAGCGTGTCCATCAGGCAAAGCCTGGCGGTATCAAAGGCTTCCTCGCTCGTGATGGCTTCGGGGTTGTGGACGTAATCGGCAAGCTGCCGCAAACATGCATCCGGTTCCGGGCGAACTGCGCTGGTGAGATCTGCAGACATACGAATGCCAAAAGTGAGAGCGGACGCCGAGTGTCGGGTGTCGGGTGCCGGGTGTTGGGGGTCGGGAGTATTGCGACAAGTGCCACGAGCACGGAGTCGGCATTTGTGCTAACACGGCGGGAAGAGTAATTCCGTGACCCGACACCCGACACTCGTCACCGGACCCCGGGCCTTTATTCCATCATGGCCCTTTCCGCGCGTACCCTCAGAGAACTCACCGCGACTGCAAAAATGATCAGAAGGCCGATGATGACGTCCTGAATGTACGGGTTAACGCGCATCATGTTCAAAGCGTTGCCGACTACACCCCAGAGCAGGACACCGAAAAACGTGCCTACCACATTTCCTTTTCCGCCCGACATCGGAGCGCCGCCGATAACCACTGACCCGATCGCCTGCAGTTCCATGCCGGTACCGGTGCTGGGCTGGGCGGCCCCCACTCTCGACAACAGCAGCATCGCCGCGCAGCCGACAAACAAGCCGTTCAGGGCAAAGAAGATCAGCTTTTTCCGCTTCACGTCGATGCCGGCCAGGTAGGCGGCGCGTTGATTGTTGCCGATCGCATAAATGCATCGCCCAAGCTGCGTGCGGGTGAGAATGAAGTGAATCACTCCGTAACCGGCCAGCGCGATCAGGAAAAGCAACGGCAGGAAATTGAACAGCTTCAGTTCTCCGAGTGTTTCGAACTGCCCGTAAATCGTCTGGATCGTGCCTTGCGTGATAAACAAGGCTATCCCTTGGAAAACGCCGATCGCGGCCAGCGAAATGATGAACGAAGGGGCCTGAAACAGGATCGAGGCCGCCCCGATCAAAGAACCGCAGATGGTTGCAATGAGGACCCCGGCCAAGGCCGCCAACGGAGGGAACACGCCGTTACGCATCAACATGGCCATGACGACTGATGACAGGCCGATGTTGGCCCCCACGGAAATATCGAAATTGCCGGAAATGATCAGGATCGTCGCGCCGCAGGCTACCAGGCTGAGAACTGAGATCTGGCCCAACAGGTTGCTCACGTTGCCGATCGCGAAATAACGGGCGTTGACCGTGCCGGCGATGATCGACAGGATGACGACGACGACTAACAAGAACGGCCATTGATTGGCCAGCATCCTTCTCTGTAGGGTCGCGCGAAGCTCCGCCATCTATCACTCCCCAAATAATCAGCAGGTTCCCAGGAAATAACCCAGCAACTCGTGCTCGGTGACCGCCTTCGATTTGATCGTCGCAACCAGCCTGCCTTCTCTCATAACCGCGATCCTGTCACTCACCGAGATAAGTTCAGGCATGTCGGAAGATACCATCAAGATCCCCTTCCCCGCTTTTGCGAGCCCGACCATGAGCTCATAAATCTGCTGCTTCGCGCCGATGTCGACCCCTTTGGTAGGTTCGTCGAAGATCAACACCTGGGCGTTGCTGAGCAGCCATCTCCCCAGGATCGCCTTCTGCTGATTTCCACCGCTCAGAAAGCCGATCGGCTGCCGGATGCCCGCCGTGACGATCTGAAGGCGCTTGATCAACGCTTCCACCGCGGAAATCTCTTTCCGGCTATTCAAGACGAAGCCATCAGCTTCATTTGCGACGATCGCCATATTCTCCAGCACCGGCCTTAAATCAAAAAGCCCGAGCGCCTTTCTGTCCTCCGTAAGCATCGCCAGTCCCGTTCCGATGGCCTGCCGCGGTGAACGGGGATTCATCGCGACGCCGTTCAGGACAATTTCACCGGCGGTCCTGCGGTCCGCACCGAAGATGACGTTCATCACCTCAGAGCGACCCGCCCCGACCACCCCGCCAAACCCAAGGATTTCGCCCCGATGCAGGTCAAAGCTCACGTCCTCAAACAGGCCGTGACGGCTTAGACCGCGAACCGTCAGAATGACCTCCCCCGCTTCGACCTGGGCCCGATCATAGAACTGGGAAGGTTCCCTGCCAATCATGCTCCTGGTGATGGTACCGAGGTCCGTACTCCGGGCGTCGAATGTGTTTATCACCTGCCCGTCCTTCAGCACCGTGATCCGGTCACCGACCTCGAAAACCTCTTCGAAATAGTGGGATATGTATATGATCCCGATGTTACGGGCGGCGAGTTTCCTGACCAGGTCCATCAAGGCTCGCGTCTCTTCAACGCCCAGCGACGACGTCGGTTCGTCCATGATCAGGATCTTCGCTTCTATATGAAGGGCCTTTACGATCTGCAATGTCTGCTGCTGCGCCGGGGAGAGATGTTCCACCAAGGCGGTTTCCGGGATCCCGATGCTAAGCGAATCCATCAACTCCCGCGCCTTACGGTTCTGGGTCGAGTAATCGATCAGCCCGAGTCTGGACCTCACCTCGTGCCCCAGAAAAATGTTGTCCGCCACAGTGAGCGAGGAGACGAGTTCAACGTCCTGGTAGATGGTGGCAATTCCCAGGTCCAGCGCCTGGCCGGGGGTAAGGCGGCCATATTCTTTGCCGAAAACGATGATTCGTCCCTTGTCCGGGCGCTCGGCACCGGACAGAATCTTGATCAAGGTCGATTTGCCGGCGCCGTTCTCGCCAACCAGGCAATGGACCTCACCGGCATACAAGTCAAAGGTGACGCGATCGAGAGCGACGGTGTCCCCGAACGTTTTCCTCAGGCCCTGGACGGCAAGAACGTCTCGGCGGTCATTCCCCTTCATCACCGCCCGGTCCTCCCTTTATTCCCCGGCGCCTCTGGGGCATTGCCGCAGGTCCCGAGCGTCCTTGGACGAAGGGTGCCTCCCGGCTGCGATTGCTGCTCGGCGGTGATCAAGACTGGGGTGCTTTATCCGGTAAATATCCGCCTAACGCCGGGAAATACTGTTTGGTTAGTTTGATCCAGACCGGGTCGTACTCCCACGGAACGGCCAACGCCTTGTCCAGCACCGTCCCCTTGGTAACCGGGATGACCGGCAGCATGACCTGTTGACGAACGTCCTTCGAATCACCGGAGGCGTACCGGTACAAGGCAAGGCAGGCAACCATTCCCTCCCAACCCGGCGAGCTGCTGATGGTGTAGTTCAGTTCACCGCTCTGAACCAGGGGCAGGCCAACCGGTGAGCCGTTCTGAGCCACGACCACGTATTGGTCCAGCAATCCCTGGCTCTTCAGGTAACGGATGACGGCAGCCGCCATGTCCTCGTTCATGACCCAGAGAACGTCGAATTTCACACCGGATTGGACCAGGTCCTGAGCCTGGTTGACGGCCACCGACGGGTTGTATTTGCCGTCCCGAACGGCTACAATCTCGTTTTTTCCTAACTCTTTCATCCGTTCCTTCATCGCCCCGGTGATCAACTGTACCGGCAGGTGCTCAAGCAGGCCGGTGATCAACGCGACCTTCTTGCCGGGATACTTTTCCGCCAGGTAGTCGGCGTAAGTTTTACCCATCGCTTTCCAGTCAAAATCGACCGCCGCCACGATGTCGCCGCCGGCAGGTGAGTTTAACGCCTGCCCGCAATTGTCGATGGTGACAACGGGGATGTTGGCGTCCTTGCATTTTTTCGCCGCAACGATCGCACCCTGCTGGTTGAATGAGAAGACCGCCATCCCGTCAACCCCCTGGGTGACCAGGGACTCGATGTTTGAAACCTCTTTCTGGACGTCGTAATCGGAATTCAGGACGACGGTTTTGACGCCCAGCATCTGAGCAGCCAGAGTGAATCCGTCCACGTCCCTCTTGTACCAGGTGTCGGGACCGGGAGTGATGTAGCCGAACGTCAACTCCTTTTTGTTATTGGCAGCCGGGCAGGCCATCGGAACAGAAATGGCCGCGATCAGAAGTAACCATAGCGAATGTCTTTTCAATTTGGGGGGCCTCCGGAAAACTATTGTGAGCGTAGTGGATCAGTCTGGGGGTGGTCCACGCCTCCGCAGCATACCGTATTTTTGCCCTTTTGCGAGCCCGCCAAATCCGTTATCTGAGGTGACGGCGTCGACCCGAGCCGTTCGGGGTTTTGCTGCCGTTGAGCGGCTTGGGCCGGCCCACCTTTCAACTCACCGTTCACCCACCAACAACCCCGACCATGCCCCAAAGACACGAACCACATTCCCGTTCAACTCACGCGACGCCCCCGGACCCCGGCAACTCGGAACCGATCACTACCGGCGGCCCGCAATTCGCTGAGCCCACTGCGACGCCGGACCCAACCCGCTTCACCGTGCGGCACGGGTCGGATACCCAGGCGTACAAGATCCTCGACAGCGAGAAGGGCCTGCTGAAACCGCGCCCCTTCCCCGTGATCGAGGGCGCGGCAGAACCGGTGCTCACCCTGGCGCAAGCGCTCGGGGCACAGGGTCCGTCGGTGGTAGCTGAAATCGAAAAAGCGGGGCAAATCGTCTTTCACGCCGTCGGTGACACCGGCAACGTCAGGGGCCCGCACTCTGAGGCCCTCGTCGCGGACAAGATGGTGGCCGACTTTGAGGAAAGGGATCCCCGGAATGTGCCGTCGTTCTTTTATCATCTCGGCGACGTGGTCTACAGCTTCGGTGAGGCTGAATACTATTACGACCAGTTCTATGATCCGTTCCGGGATTATCCTGCGCCGATCTTCGCGGTCCCCGGCAATCACGACGGCATGGTTGCCCCCAACGTCTCGACGCCGACGCTGCAAGCATTTCTGGAGAATTTCTGTGCAGGCGGCCGTTCCCCGCATCGTACGCCGGAGTCGGGCGGCCTGGTCCGCACCGCGCAAATCCAGCCGGGCGTGTATTTCACGCTGGAGGCACCGTTCGTGCGGATACTGGGCCTTTACAGCAATTGCCTGGAAGATCCGGGGGTTATTTCCACCGAAGGCGACGCGTTCCCGTACCTCACGGACGTGCAACTCGACTTCCTGAAGGCGGCGCTGCGGCGCGTTCAGAAGGACCGCTTTACGGGTGCCGTGATCATAGCCGTCCACCACCCGCCCTACGTGGCCGAAACCCATACGGCGGGCCGGCACGGCGGCAGCCCCCGGATGCTCGAAGACCTGGATGCAGCGTGTACGGATGCCGGTTTCTGGCCCCATGCCGTACTCTCAGGGCACGCGCACAATTACCAACGGTTCACACGGACGAAAGACGGCCGGCAAACACCCTTTATCGTCGCCGGCAACGGCGGGCATGCGATCGCGCATCTCACCCGCCGAGGCACGCTTGCGCTGCGCGCGCCGGCGCCGCAACCGTCCCTCTCGGATGGGAAGGACACGGTGGTTATCGAAAACTACGACGACCAGGACTACGGCTACCTGCGTGTCCTGGCTGACGCCGAGCAGCTCCGTATCGAGTATCACCCCGCTCCGGACGGCGCGGCGGCCAAGACCCCGGACGACTTTGTCACCGTCGAGCTGTCCAGCCGCCAACTCGTCCATTTCCAAACCCGCTGACGCTTTCGGAGAGGATGGCGTGGTCACCGCGCAGCAATCAGGCCCGAATGAACCTGCCGCTCGATGGCGCTCGCGGGTGTCTCCAGACACCCGCGAGCGCGTGGTCCGGCAGGCCGAGCTGCACCCGGCGCCGCAGGACGGCACCCCCTGAGCCGGCATTCTACCGGGATAACTGTCTGAATGGCGTATGGCCGCGTCTTCTGTCCCTGGTTTGTCCCGGTCTCGCGCTATAGCGCAATTCATCATCCCCGTCCTTGAGGCTGAATCAGATGCCGGCCGAGATAGAAACGCCATCGCGGATGGCGTCGGGCGGATGGATAATCACGGTATCGCCTTCGGCGAGACCGGAGCGCACTTCTGCAGTGACGCCATTGTGATGAGCGATTTGCACTTTCCGAATCTGCGCTCTGCCTTGCCTGACCACGAACGTTATCCAATCGTTGCCCCGCCGGAACAGTGCGCCCGCCGGCACCTGCAGTACGTTATCGCCGCGCCACGTTACGATGCGTGCCTCCACGCGATAACGATCGCCCAGTCCCCGGCCGGACGGCGCAGAATCCAGAAAGTCGACCCGCACCTTTACGCGTTGTTCCTCGACACCCAACGCCGAAACTTTCGTAAAGGCCGCAGGCTCAACCACGCTGACCCGTCCGCGCAATGGGGACTCGCCGCCCCAGTGTTCGATGGACACGTCCGCCCCTGGAGCCACGCCCACGGCATCGCTGGAAAGCAGCTCGATCTCAGCTTCGAGGTCCTGCGGGTCGCCAACCTCCATGATGGACATGCCAGGGGTGACAACCCGGGCGCTCTCCTCGTACACGTTCAAGATGTATCCGTCGACCGGCGCAAGAATCCGAAGCGGCTCTGATTTTTCCGATTCCGGATGCTGAGCCTGCATCAGGGCGGCTTGCGCCTGGGTGACTTCAAACTCAGCCACTCGCAAGGCGAACTCCGCCGCATGCAATTCGCGTGTGCGCATCTGCACTCGATTTTCGGTCGCATCCCATTCCTGAGCGGCGACGGCACCGGTCCGCCGGAGGGCATCGGTTCGGGCAAGATCTTTATTCGCCAACTCGAGCGCCGCGGCGGCGCGATCGAGCTCCGCCTGGCGCTGCATCTTCGTCGCCTCAGCGGCCCTTGCGCGCGCTTCAGCCTCGGCCAGGGCACGGGCATCAAGAAACCCTGCCATTTGCGGTTCGATCGTCGCGAGCACCGTTTTACCACGTTGAATAGGCGCGCCGGCCCGGAGTTCCACCCGGTTGAGGAACCCGGCCACGGGGGGCGAGATGACGTAACGATGGCGGATGCGCGTCTTACCCTCCTCGAACACGGACACGATCAGCGGTCCACGCGTTACCGCACTGATCTCGACGCGTACCGGCTTTGGCCAGAGTCCAGCCACGATGGCGGCCAGCAGGCCCGCCACGATCACGTACAGGATAAGCTTTCGCCACGCGCGAGGCCGGCGCCGGATACGCGATCCAGCGGATTGCGAAACGGTAGTGGACGCCATTGTTTTCATCATTCTCTGGCTTTCAAGACGCCGAGCAGATCGAGCCTGTGGATGCGCCGGCTAACGACGGCAAATGACAGGCCCGACGAGACCAAAACGATTAAGGCTGCGGTTGCATAGGTCCGGGCAGTGAGCACCAAAGGTAGACGCACCGATTCCGTGCTGGAAGCACGGACGATCAGGCCGGCCAACTGGCTTCCAATAAACAGACCGGGGGGAATGGCAAACAGAGTAAGCAGAGCGAGCTCACCAATCAGGACGGTCGCTACTTCCCGATGGGTAAGGCCAACGACGCGCAGGGTTGCCAGATCGCGGCTGCGCTCCGACAGGGCAATGCGTGCGCCGTTGTAGACCACGCCGAAAGCCACGATGATGGCGAAACCGAAGTAGATGGCTTGCACCGTGCCCATCATTTCACCCGTGGTTTTGTCGAAGGTGGAACGGGCATCTCGAGTAATCGTAAAAGTGCCGATACGGGGCGACTTCTTTGCCTGGGCAAGGAGCTCGCCCCATTGAGCCGGATCGACTGCAAGGTGAGCACCGCTGACCGTGCCCCCTTCGCGCATGAGCCGGCGGAGGGCGTCAATATCGATGTACGCGCCGACCCCGGCGAAGTCAGTGATCGTTCCGGCGACTACGGCATTAAACTCGGGGCGCGTGCTTTCCTGGATCTCGACGTGAACGGTGTCACCGGCTGCGGCGCCGAGGACCTCCGCGAGTTTGGCGGAGAGCAGTAGTCCGGAGGGCGGCAACGCAACCGGTTTGCCCGCTTGATCCAGAAGCCGGTTAAGGCGTGCGCCCTGGGGAAGCCCGGTAACCGCGACCCGGCGCTCACGATGTTCGTGCCGGAGCCGCGCGGCCACACTCCGGAACGGCTCAGCGCTCAGCACGCCCGGTAAATGGTGCAGGTCGTTGAGGGCGCTCGCTGAACCCGGTTCGATGAGGCCAAGCGTTACGTCCTGTCGTTGGGCGAGGTCCCATTGAAAATCGATCAGATAAGCAATGCCGTCGCGCACGGCCCCCGGCACGATGGGTATCCCCGTAGCGAACGCCAGCCCGAGTGCTGTGAAGAACGCGTGCCATGGTTTGCGCTCGAGATTGCGCAAAGCCATCCGGAAAGCCGGTGACACGAGCCATTGCAGGCCAAGCCGTTCAAGCACGGAAGGCCTGAATTCTGCCGGCGGTTCCGGCCGCATGGCCTCGGCTGCCGGAAGTTTCATTGCTTGCCAAACCGCTCCTGATACCCCCAGCAATGATGCGGCGGAACTCGCCGCAAACGCCAACAGTATGGCCGTCCAATCGGTTTGAAAAGGGAGCGAGGGGAAATGGAAAAACCGGCGATAGACGATCACGACCCCATGACCCATCCACAGACCCAAAAGGCCTCCCAGAATCGTGGCAATCGTCACGATCACCAACGCGAACTTGAGGTAATGCCATCCCACCTGGCCGGACGAGTAACCGAATGCCTTGAGCTGGGCGATCTGTTCTCGCTGGAGCCGGATAAGGCGGGTGAGAACGGCGCTGGTCATGAACGCCGCGATGCTCAGGAAAACCGCGGGAAAGGCGACAGAAAATGCGCCCAGGACCCGCACCCGGTCGTCGATCTGCTTCGCGGAAAGGTGATCGGTGCGGTCATAGGCGATCAACCCGCCGTACGGTCCTAGAATCTGATCCATCTCCGCCATCACGGCGCGCCGGTCAGCCCTGGGTGCCAGTCTTGCCGCCACGCTGTTGAATGCGCCGTTAAGGGTCAGCGCGGTGGCAAGTGCGCGCTCGTTCATCCAAAAGACGCCAAAGCGGCGGCTGTCAGGAACACTCTCGCCGGGGCGGGACTCGTAAACATATTCCGGCGACAGCCCGATACCAACGATGCGCAGCGTTTGGCGAGCGCCATGGATCGTGGCGTCGATGGTATTACCTGGACTGAACCCGTGCGCCTCAGCGAATGCCTCCCCGACAACCACTTCATTGTCGCTGCCGGGCTCGGGCAGCCGGCCGGTACGCAAAAAAATCAGATTGAGCTGCTGAGGGCGATCTTCCGGAATTGAGAGGATGTTTCCATTCGCAGGTTCTTTCAGTCCGGGCAGATCGAGTATGACCGAACCCGTCACGCGAGTCTCCAAGGCAGCGACGCCCGGGATTTCGGCGAGACGCGCCCGGAGCGCGTTCGGGGCTCGCTTCAGATCGCAGAAGACATCCGCGAACCGGCAGCCGGTATAGTAAGCGTCCCGTGCTGACTCAAGGGAAACGACGAGGCTGCGTGCCATGATCATCACCGCAAGACCACACGCCATCACGAGGGCAACCGCCGTCGACTGGCCCTTCATATTTCCCAGGTCGCGGATAAGTTTGAGGTCAAGCGGGTGCATGACGGTTACCAGGCTAAGGTAGACGCCGGCCGCCGTTGGCGGTTCGGATGAATCCCGGCGACGTGACCATCCGAAAGGCGGATTACCCGATCGGCCATATCCGCGATCACGGCGTTGTGCGTGATAATGACGGCCAGCGTGCGCAAGTCCCGGTTCACCCGTGTGATGGCTTCAAGCACGGTGATACCGGTCTTCACATCGAGCGCGCCGGTTGGCTCGTCACAGAGGAGCACCTCCGGGCGCTTGGCAATGGCGCGAGCGATCGCCACGCGTTGCTGCTCGCCGCCGGACAGTTGCGACGGGAAATGATCCATGCGGCCACTGAGCCCCACCATCGCAAGCGCCTCTTCCGGCGGCATGGGGTCGCGGGAGATGTCGGTGACCAGTTCGACGTTCTCGCGCGCCGTGAGGCTGGGGATCAGGTTGTAAAACTGGAATATGAACCCCACCGTATCGCGCCGGTATTGCGTAAGCGCTTTCTCGTTGGCCCGGGTGAGGTCTTGTCCCCGGTAGGTCAGCGTTCCGTCTGTCGGAACATCCAGTCCACCAAGAATGTTGAGCAAGGTGGATTTACCGCTGCCGGAAGGCCCCAGCAGCACGACGAGTTCCCCATCGAAAAGGTCGAGGTCAACGCTGTTCAGCGCGCGTATTTCGACCTCGCCGGTCGAGTAAACCTTGGTAACGTCACGCGCGCGAAAAAGGGGATCGCGCTCCGGGCTCTCACCGACGCCGGGAGGTTTGGAGGCGGGTGGCAGTATTTCTGGAACCGCGATTTCCATGATGAGCACTCATGCCGCGCCGTTTTCTTTTGTGCCCGGCTTGTCTGAAGTCCGTAGTGCAGTCTGCACTTTCTGAACCATCGAGATAAGAAGCGCGCGTGCCGCCTTCTGGTTCCGGGCGCGAGCCGGCGTCAAGGCGCGGTCAAGGAGAAGGCCCCAGGCGCTAAGCGCCTCCGCAAAAGGAACTTTGTTCTCCTCGGGAACCACCTCCGCACCGGCAATCAGCCCATAACCGGTTACGCTTACCAGGTAGGCCAGCGTTGAAGCCGGGACGTCGTCGCGCAAGGCGCCGGCCTCCTGGAGTTGAGCGAAAAGCTCGGTTCTCATCGAAATCCCTAACCCAACAAGCGCTTTGTCTCGCCGGAGAAAGCTTCCGAAAAGCCGCTGGTCCCGCATCATGAGCGCCTTGATAACCGGATTAGCGTCTACGGCCGCGAGGCTGTGCTGGACCATCCGCGCGAAGCTCCAGTTCTCGCCGTCTTCTTCAAACCGGCGCAGCCAATCTTCGGTGTAACGCGCGAATTCCCACTGAAGCACCGCCTTGAAAAGCGCATCCTTATTCGGGAACTCGAGATAGACCGCGCCCTTGGAGATGCCGGCCTCCCGGGCGATATCGTCCATGCTGGTTTTGTCAAAGCCCCAACGAGAGAACAGGGCGCCAGCGCAATCGAGCAGCCGTTGGCGCCGGGTTGATTGCTGGAGATCGGCCGTCATAACGACAATATGACTGGTTGTTCCCGTTCAGTCAACCGGTCAGGTCGTCGCCGGCTCCGCCCCAAGGCCAGACCCGGACAAACCGAGGCCCGGAACAGAACCGGTGCCAGAGGGTTCGACCGGCGCCGCTCACGCTGTCCCAAAGGTCGGGCAGGCTGAGCGGTTGGCGCACCGCTCGCCTGTTCAGGGCACCCGGGTAGGAGCAGAGGTTTCTACGGCCTTCAGGCGTGGAACCGGTGCAATGGTCACGAGTAACAGCGCCGCCAGCAGCAGCGCGCTGCCGCACCAGAACGGCGCCTTGCCGAAATCCGCGGTGTGCCGGGGGTTAAAGCTTAAGAGCCAGCCGCCGGCTACCGGACCGGCGCACCGGCCCAGGCTGGCCGCAGCTTGCACCATTCCGAGCACGCGACCTTGGGAACGCGGGTCCGTACTGCGCGACACCAGGCCGCTGATGGACGGGTTGACCAGCGAATTGCCGGTGGCCACCCCGGCGCTGACCAGGAGAAGCGCGCCAATTCCTTTCACCAGCGGCAATGCAAACAGGGCGCAGGCCAGAATCGCGACCCCACCCATCGCGATTCGCTTCTCGGTGAATCGATGGACCAGAGGGCCGACCAGCCGGGCCTGAACCAACACCGCGGTGGCCCCGATCAGGGCGAAAACGTAACCGTTTTCCGCCCCTGTAAAACCGAACCGATCTTCCGTGAAGATGGCGAAGAAGGCCGTCATCAGCGTAAATCCAAACATCATAAAAAAATAGGCGGCCATCAACGGGCCAAGCACCTTTGCTTCACCCTGCAGGAAAGCCGTCCGGATTCGCCCTCCGGTGGAGCGAGTCCGGTTTTGCGCCGGCAGACTTTCCGGCAAAACGAAGGCGATCAGTCCGGCATTAACCGCGGCCAGCGCGCCGGCAAAATAGAAAGGCGCCGATACGGTTACCTGGCTCAGCACCCCGCCGAGCAACGGCCCGCAGATAAAGCCTAACCCGAATGCCGCCCCGAGCAGCCCCATAGCCTTTGCCCGTTCCTCTGCGGTGGTCACGTCGGCGACGTACGCCTGGGTGGTCGAGACGTTGGCGCCGAAGACCCCGTCGATGGTCCGTGCAACAAAGAGCCATCCGAACGCGTTGGCTGAGCCCATGATGAGGAACGCTGCGGCCTGACCGGTCGTGCTCAGCAGCAGGACCGACTTTCTACCTAAACGATCCGAAAGCGTCCCTACCACCGACGAGAAGAGAAATCCCATGGCGGAGTAAACCGCCAGCAAGGCGCCGATCATGACGGGCGAAGCGGAGAAGCGCTCGGCGTAGAGGGGCAGGATGGGGATCACGATCCCGAAACCGAGCATGTCCACAAACACCGTCAGCAGGAGGGGCGCCAGCGGGGACGCCTGCCTGGAACCGGGCTTGAGCACGTCTTTTGATTTTTTTCGCAGAAGTGCAAGGCCTGCAAACCGGCCGCGGCCAGGACCCACCCGGCAGGCGTGGGCCGCCATCAGGCTCGTTCCACGAGGTTGCAACGGCCCGGAGCGCCTGCCAGCTTCAATCGATACTGGCAGGCCGGCTCCGGCGCGCCGGCTAGGTCTCGAGATGCTTCGTCAGGCTGATGTCAGCCTTCAGCACGCGCGAGACCGGACAGCCTGCCTTTGCTTTATCCGCAATTTCATCAAATTGCGCCTGATCAATGCCGGGTACCCGCCCCTTCAGTTCAAGGTGGATGGCCGTGATCGTCCAGTCACCGTTGACCTGTTCAAGGCTGACGGTCGCTTGCGTTGTCAGTTCGTCCGGCGTAAACCCGGCACCGCCTAAAAAGGCGGAAAAGGCCATCGTGAAGCAGCCCGCGTGCGCCGCTGCGATCAACTCTTCGGGGTTGGTGCCGACGCCGTTTTCGAAGCGGGTTGAAAACGAGTATTGGGTCTGCTTCAACACGCCGCTCTGAGTAGAAAGCGTGCCATTGCCTTTTTTGAGATCGCCGTTCCAGACGGCCGATGCGGTGCGTTTCATGGATGTTGGGGTGTTTGATTGGGGGTTTAAAGGTATTCTAAGTACTCTACGATACGGATCGCGGCTACTATACGGATCGCAGACCAAAGGGATAGTTTTCCCATTGGGTATAAGCTATTCATTCGACCCGGACGCCACCGGATGCCATCCCGGGTCCGCTGCTCGTCCCGCGGACCGGGCACGGAGACGATGGCGTTTTCACGCGTGGGAGTTGCATTCATCTTCCACTCGGCCGTTTGTGGGATTTTACCCGTGCGCGTGCAGCCTGGCTTCGGCGTGATCGAGGTCTTCCTGTATGCGGCGCAACGCTTCGTCGTTAATGACGTACTCGTCGCGCAACTGGATGATGGTCCGGCGCTCCACGTCGAGGGCCTCCTGCTGCAAACGCTGGTAGGACGGCGCAATCCAACTCCCGGCATGGTTCCCGCCCGCCGCGGCGTAAATCTCCAATTGCCGGATGCGATCCCGGTATTCCACGCGGAGCCGGTCCAGCAACTCCCGCGAGAACCGGCCTTTGGCTTCCTCGAGGTACGCAAGCGCCGCTTCATTGGCCTTGAGCCGGGCCGTTCTTTCTTCCAACTCGGCAAGTCCGTCATCCATCACACCCAGCCCGAGAATCAGCGCCGGCAAACTCAGGCCTTGCAGCACCAGCGTTGAAACGATCACACAAAACGTGATGAACAGAACGTAATCGCGCCCGGGGAAAGGCTGCCCGTTCGAAAGCGTTATCGGTATAGCCAGCGCGACTGCCAGCGACACCACCCCGCGCATGCCCGCCCAAGCCACCACGGCCACGTTCCGCCAGTCGGCATAGGGGTTCTCCCTGTGAAACGCCGCGTTCAGCCCGCGCAGCAGGCTGACCGACGCAAACACCCACGCGATCCGCACCGCGACGGCGGCCGCGCTGACCAGCACGCCGTGCCAAATCAGCCGGTTCAGGGATTGGCCGGAGAGCGCCCCAAGGATGCGCGGCAGCTGCAGCCCGATTAGGATGAACACCAGGCCGTTCAACAGGAATACCACCATCTCCCAGAACACAAACGCGTTGAGCCGCGTGCGAGGAGTGAGGATCTGCGGTACCCGCCAGCCCACGAACAGCCCGCACGCAACGACGGCCAGGACGCCGGAGAGGTGCAACCGCTCGGCCGGGAAATAAGCGATAAAAGGCGTGAGCAGCGAAAGGGTGATCTGCACGGGCGGATCATCCAGGTGGCGCTGAGCATGGACGGCGAGCCAGGCAACGCACAGGCCGATACCGGTGCCGCCCAAGGCGACCAGGATGAATTGTGCACCGGCTTCGCCGAGGGAAAACGTTCCGCTCATCGCCGCCGCCAGGGCGAAGCGGTAAGCGACCAGCGCCATGGCGTCATTGACCAGGCTCTCGCCCTCCAAAACGGCGACGACTCGCCGGGGCACGCGCAAACGGCTGGTGACCGCGGTCGCCGCGACGGCATCCGTCGGCGAGGTGATGGCCCCGAGCGCAAAGGCGGCCGCCCAGGGCAAACCGGCCAGCGCGTGCGCTACGGCGGCAACCACCACCGTCGTCAACAACACCAGCCCGATCGCCAGCAGCAGGATGGGACTCAGGTTCGCACGAAAATCGCGCCAGGACGTAAAGACCGCCGCCGGGTAGAGGAGCGGTGGCAGGAGGAACACAAAAATCAGGTCGGGGTCCAATTGCACCGGCGGCAAACCCGGCACAAACCCGAGCACCAGGCCGCCGATGACCAGCAGCACCGGGTAGGGTAGGCCCACTTGCCTGGCCACGAGGGCCAGCACGGCGATGACGATCAGCAGTACAAAGAGGACTTCGGCATGGTTCATGATCTGCGAGAATGCGCCCGACGGGGCAGCTGATTACACCGTTTGCCGAGAATGCGTTCCGACACAATGCGGATCTCGCCCAGGGCGAGATCCGCATTGTGTCGGAACGCATTCTCGGCAAACGGGTCCCCATCCCCCCACCCGGCTCGCCGGCGCCGGACCGGCGGCGGTATTCTACCTCAACACGAGGATGAGCGCACCCACCGCAATAAAACCGCCTCCTAACCCTTCCCGGATCGTCAGCCGTTCGTGAAGGAACAGCACGCCGAACGCCATCGCCATAACCACGCTGAGTTTGTCGACCGGGGCGACCTTGGATAGATCGCCTACCTGCAGCGCTCTGAAATAGCATAGCCACGACAGGCCCGTCGCGAGGCCGGACAAAATGAGAAAAATCCAGGCTTTGCGCGACACCGAGTGCACGTCAACGCCTCCGGACGTAGCAAACACGAGCGCCCAACAGAATATCAGGATAACCGACGTTCGGATCGCCGTAGCGAGATTGGAGTCGATTCCAGATACGCCGATCTTGGCGAGAAGAGCGGTCACTCCGGCAAAAAAGGCTGACGCGATTGCCCAAATAAACCATTGCATACGATTAAAATCTTTCGGAATTCTTTATGCCCGGAAGTGCTCGAAAGCGAGTTCGCTTGCGTTTTCAGTTTTCGACGGGGACTTCAAGGGTTGAATCCAGTTGAATCCAACGCACAAGCGGCCGCAGCCTCGAAATAGTGTCGGGGCGCAGAACCAATGCGCCCCGAAGTAAGTCATCGCCCGTCGAGCGGCTGTCTTGCCGCCCTGTCAAGGCACGAGGGGCTCGCCGGTTTTTGGATCCAAGATCAGGCGGCGCGTACCAGGGCCGCAATGGGTGCGATCAAAATTGAACATGTTGAGCAGAACCCCCGAGTATTGATCAAACGACGCGTCCCCGATCCTGCCAAGACCCCAGTTATCCTCGATGAAGCGGACAATTGACGACTGATCGGTTGTGGTATGATCGACAAAGTTCTCCTTCGCAAAAGGCGAGATGACGATCAACGGCATCCGGGGGCCGAACGAGTAGCGCCCCTGATAACCCCCCAACGGCGCGTTCGTACCCGACTGGCCGCCTTGGGTGTCGGGCGCCGTAAGGAAATCATAGGCCGTCTGGGATTCGTTCACGCAGGGCGGCATGACGTGGTCATACCAGCCATCCGAATCGTCATACGCGATAATGATCGCCATCGTGTTCCATTCCGGCGAGAGCATAAGACGATTGATCGTGGCAACGACAAACTCCTGCTCGAGGAGCGGGTCAGAGTATCCCGGGTGCCCGTCCTGGTAGGCAGGCGCTTTAAGGTACGAAACCGCCGGCAGATGGTGAGCGCTTAACGCTTCCCAGAAGCGGGTAAGGTCGTACTGGTGATTCGCCTGGTCCGTCTCGCCGATCGTAGCCACGGACGTCGGAGGCAAGTGCGTCGGATTTGCGGTTTGCGGGTAGTATTGGAAAGGCTCGTGGTGCGGGATGTAGTCGGTCTTCGGACTCCCGTTGGCGCCGATGTGAGTTTGGCTGGGATGATCGAAACCTCCCTCGAACCAGCCCCAGGTGATGTTCTTGGCGTTAAGCAGATCACCGATGTTTTTGCCGGTCATCTGAAACGTCGTTCCGCCGGACGCAGTATCCCCCGCCGGGTCGAGGTCACTGATCACCGAGCCCTGCTCGACTGAACCGGTAATCTGGGTCGGCACGGCGCCATGCGTCTGGCCGGAAACCACGTTGATCGCCCCCGGGGTGGACGGCCCCGGGACCGAACCGAACGAATTATCGTTCATCGCAAAGTTTTGCGCGTAGTTCCAGTAGGCGGTGACGGTGTTGCCGTCGAAGTAATCCATCACCACCGTCGGGCTGCCATCCGGTTCGGGCGTTCCCGTGTACTCGACGAACTTATCCATTAAACCATGGTCCATCGCCTCCTGTTCGTTGGCATAATTATGATTCTGATCCGCGGTGGCGGCATGCGAACGGTCGAGGCGCTGCGGTTGCAAGGCGTTTTGATTCAGCGTGAGAAGGTCCTGGGTCAGACCATTCACGGAGGGAGTACCGCGCCTGGCGACGAAACGCGGTTCTCCCGGCGGGTTCGTGGCCACCGGGTAGGTGGCGAAATAGTGATCGAATGAAATGTTCTCCTGAAATATAATTACCAGGTGCTCGACGGGATACGCGGTTTGAGATCCTGCCCGACTGTTCTGCGGGGTGTCTTGCCCGAACGTGTAACCGGCAAAGGCGGTGGTTGCCAAACAGACGATTTGGGTCGTGTTCATCCTCAGTACGGTTTTCAGCATGCCGCGCCCGAGCCCGGACGTTCGCACTCCCTGCCCGGCGAGCAATCAACTCGTTCCGGCGCGGCAGCAGGAATGATTTACGCGCGGCCCCGGGAACACAAAAAGTGATTTGCAACATTTCCGTCACGGTCGGGCTGCGTCGTCACCGGACCGGGTTTCTTACGAGTGTATTTTCGTTTCGGCAAAGATAAGCCGGCTTCCTGTCGTCTTACGGCAGGTTCCCGAGTCCGGGTGGCGGGCCCTCTACCCGCCGCCGGGCGCTCATCCTACCTGCCGTTAACGACCTAACCCTTGTAAGGCGCCGCCCGACGAGGTCTTCGGCACGCGGCCGTCTCCATGAGCAGCCGGAAAATCAACCGGCCGCTCAGTTAAAGCGGGTATTTTTTGCGCGCTTCTGGTAAACATTTTTCCCGGTCGGTTAAATCTATGAAATTTGCATCCGTGATCTTTATGGCGTTTGCCGTGTCGAGTATCCCGCTGGCTCCGCAAGCGCGTGCTGCTTCCAGCACTTTCGATGGGCCCTGGGCAGTCACGCTCTACACTCCTGAGTACAAGGATCCAACCGGCGTGGTCGCCCGGGCCTACACGTTTCAATTCCCGGCACAGGTAAAGGATGGGGTGCTTCATGGCGAGCACGGCACACGAGGTCAGCCGGCCTGGCTCGCACTCGACGGGAAAATTCAGCAGAACGGCTCTGCGACGCTGCACGCTCGCGGGATCACCGGCCGAGAAGAATATAACCTGGGTCACGTGAAGACCGGCAGGCCGTACGAATACGACGTAAACGCTCATTTCGCAGGGAGAGAGGGGAGTGGACGGCGCGTGGGCGGCCGGATCGGAAATTTCACCTTCGTTAAAAGCTGAGTGGCGGGCTCATTGTAGGTGGGTGAGCGCTTTACCGCCTCGCGGGTGCCGCCGTATGGAATGGCACCAATGCGGCAAGCGGAAAAAATACCGCACACAAACAAAGCAAGAACCCGGTGCGGCGGCTTCCGGCTCGCGGCGCTCACAGGGCGCCCTGAAGCCGCCTCAGCTCAGCTTGAGCCAGCATATATTCATCGAAGGCGCTCTCCTGCGTGGCAAGGCAGCTCCTGAAAGCGTCGATCGCCCCGGGCTTGTCACCGGCCAGCAGGCGTTTCATGCCGGCATAAAACCATGCCTCGCAATGCTGAGCCCCGCCGGTCTGGGGATTTTCCGAATTCGCCGCCGCGAGCAACTCGGGTTCATCCATTCGGCCCAGCAGAAATGCTCCGATTTTCGAAAGCCAATCGTGCGCCGCCGCCGGTCCCCGGCTCTTTAGGTAGGCGGACAACTCCTGGTCGGCGGAGGCCAGTTGCCCTTGCTCGGCGCGAACCAGCCAAATTACCAGATGCAAATACCCATCGGTGGCCTGGGGTGCAAGCTCACTGCTCACGATCAGAGGAGACACAGCTCCGGAAAGATTGCCGGTCGCGTATTTGCATAAACCTTCGCCTCGAAGCGCCTGGTAGTCTCTCGGGTTGATCCGAAGCGCCTGTTCAAAGTTGGCGGTCGCCCCGTCCAGATCACCTTTCCTGAGTTTCGCCGAGCCCAGGTTATCAAACGCCTGGCCGAAATCGGGATCCAGCTGGACGGCAAGATTAAATTCCGCCACCGCCCCGTCCAGGTCGCCTTTCATCGCCTTGACCGATCCGAGGCTGTTATGAGCCTCGGCAAACCTCGGGTTGATCTGGAGGGCATGCTCAAAGTCCGAAATCGCCTGGTCCAGGTCACCCTCGTTCGCGCGCACCGATCCGAGGTCATTGTACGCCCGGGCAAATCGGGGATTTAACTGGATCGCGTGCTCAAAGTCGGCTACCGCCTTCCCGAAATCCCTCTTGCCGGCCTCCACCATCGCACGGTTGTAATAGGCGATCGGATCGTCCGGGTGCAATCGGATCACGCGGTCAAATTGCGCAATGGCCCCGTCGAGGTCGCCTCGGTAGCCCTTGAGCACCCCGATATGGGACGCGGTGATTGCATCCTGCCATTCTTCAAACGGTAGGGGCCGCTCGGCAAACGCCGCCGCCAGCAGGAGGAAACTCAAGAAGAGAACGGATGGCGTGAGGCGTTTCGTGCTCACCTTTGCACCTTCGAGCGCCGCCTCCGGATGTCAAACCAGGTTCCCCCGAAATGCGCCGCGGGGCGCGCGGGCGGATTCGTGCGCGGGGCGCCGGAGCCTATGACGCGCTTTCACTTGGCCGGCGCCTTTAGGCCAGGCGATCGCCCGCCCCACAGACCCCCCCCGCGGACCTGTCCCTGTTCGCCTGCCCCAGAACACGGCCTGCGGACCTGTCCCCGTTTTGGCCCCAGAAAACGGCCTGCGGACCTGTCCCCGTTTCGGGAATGCCCCATCCGGAGCACGCGACCTGTCCCTCTTTGCGTGTCCCTGGGAACCGCGCGGATCTGCTGAACGGAACGGCTCAGGCGCCTTGCCTGCCGGAACCGTACGGTGGCCGGTTTGCGCTCGCTCGGTATGTCCAGCCCGCCAAGGCGGGGCTATTTGCGTGCCCTCGTGACCTGTCCCCGTTGGGCGTGCCTCGACGCCATAGTAATTGGTTGGGGGGCCCGGCACGCCCTTGATTTGACGGGCCATTGCGACCTGTCCCCGTGGGCGAGAACACCCTGCGGACCTGTCCCCGTTCGCCTGCCCCAGAGCACGGCCTGCGGGCCTGTCCCCGTTAGGCGTAGGCGTGCCTCGACGCCACGGCGAATGAATCGGGGCCGGCACGCCCTCGATCTGAGGGCCCTCGTGACCTGTCCCCGTTGGGCGTGAGCGCGATTGCGACCTGTCCCCGTTGGGCGTGCCTGCCGTTGACCCGGCGCGGTTGCGATCTGTCCCCGTTCTGGGACGCAAACAGCCGCGGGCCTGTCCCCTCAGCGCCGGTCATCCAGGATACAGTCAAAAATTGGTTGGGCCGGCGGCGGAAGCGTCATCGAGCTGATCGTCGGTGCCGGTACGCCCGGCACCCCGCCACCACAACTCTCTACGCGCTGCGTAGTCGAGCGTACGAGCTCGCGTCCGGCGCAGTCTTGCTGGACCTCGCCGGAGACAGACGATCACCTGCCGCGGCTTAAGCCAGAGGCAGCCGCGCTAAAAAGGCTGAACGCAGAAGGGCAAACCCCCTTACCGGCCATCCCGGCGGCACCACCGTAAGCCGCGGAACACCCATCGGCGGCCTCGCCAGCCCGGGAGGCGAAGCGTCGGCCTTGATCACAGTGGGGCGTCAATATGGGGCCACGACGATGACCGGACCAGGAGCCCAATAGCCCGGGTGCCAGTATCCGCCGTACCAATAGCCACGGTGCCAGTAGCGGTGATGCCAGTAGGGGTGGTGATAACCATAACCGTAATAGCGGCGGTGATAGCGCCAGTACTGGGCGTTGGCGTTCTCGCTGAGCGGCAATAGCACCGCCGCCACCGTGACGAAGGCTAACAGCAGATTTTTCATGAGTTGGTATCCTGTAACGCCTGGCTGCACCGATTTCAATCACCCGACCGGATGACATCCGGGTCCCCGGTCGATCAGCGGGTAACGTGAGGTTTCGCCCGAGGAAGGCCGCCTGTCACGACGGGTTTTGCGAAGGTTAACCTCACCTGGACAAGCCTGGCGGGTGGATTTCATTCACCTAGATTTCATAGGCCGGGACCGATTTGCTCCTGTCCACATCCGCCGGGGCGGGTTCCAACCGGTCCAGATCGCGGCAAAGACGCCACGCCAGCGCCTCCGCTTGCACCCGCAATTCCGGGACGGCGGTTGTCTCCAGCAACCGTCCTTTCTTCGGACTGCCCAGCGTGTAGAGGTTTGGGACCCGATCTCCGTACACGTTGTAAACGATCCCATCCGGACTCACGTCAAGGCCGAGAAACAAAGGGTCAGGCGTAATTAACCCGCGCAAGAACAACTGCATCACCAGAGGGTCTTTGAGCTTATGATAATTGCATTCGGGCCCGGTGCAGTTCACGACATAACGCACCTGCAGCCGCCTGGGTTCGTGCACCGGAACCTGAACGAACTCGACCGCCAAACCGGTTGCATTTTCAGTTATACTTTGAACACGGCCACGGTAACAGACGAGGCGCCCGCGCATTTCCAAATCGTTCTTGATGGCCAGGGCTTCCGGAGAGGCACGATGGCGGTGCGGCTCCCAGTACGCTCGCAGGTGGCGCAGGAACCGGCGTCGCTCCGCCCAATCCCATTGCTGCCAGATCATCTGGGTGGACGGGCGCAACGCATCAATGACGGCCCTCCAGTCACTGCCGGCTGCAGCCGCGCGTTTTGACACCATGCGCACGTGGTGGAACGCCTCGCGGGCGGTCTTGGGTAACATGGATTCATTCAGCACCGGCGGGCAAGGCCGGTAGGATGCGTGCGGCTGCGGAAACAGGCCCCGCCGGGAGATCAGGTGCATAACCCCTTCTTCGCGATGGCGCTTGGCCAGGCTCAGCAACAAGTCGAGCGCGGTCAGGCCCGAACCCAGGATGAGAATATCGCCTGGTTCGGACAGGCGCTTAACGGTAGCCTCGGCCCAGGGGTCGGTCAGGTACCGGGGGCTGGTGTGGAAGCGTTGGTCCCGCAGCTTCGGATCGCCGGGCGGGAAATTACCGAGGGCCAACACGACCTTTGCCGCGTCAAGGACCTGCCCGCCGGTAAGCTCCAACTCGAGCCGTCCATTAAGTTTCGGCTTCACGTCGATCACCTCCCCTTGCAGGAGCCGGAGGCTGGACCATTGCCGGCGCGTGTCCTCGAGCAACGTTTCAAGATAATCGCCGTACAGCTTGCGCGGGACAAAAGCTCCGGCCTGGACGCTCCCGGCGCCGGCGGTGCGGCAGTGGTCCGGGTGCTCATGGCACCAGCGCAGGAAATGCTCGGGATCCCGTGCATAGGCGCCCATTTTGCCAGCGGGCACGTTGAGCAGATGGGCCGGGTCCTCGGCGCCGTAAGCCACGCCTCGGCCAAACCGCTTTTGCTTCTCGATGAGTGCAACCGAGACGGTCCCGGCCGACATGCGCGCAAGGTGAATGGCGGTAAGGGTGCCGGAAAAACCTGCCCCGATCACCGCCACATCACAGTGAGAACCCCGATCCGCACCACACCCGTTTAACATCCCTCCAACATAGCCACCTCACGCCCCGCAGGCAAACCCATACTTAAATAGTAAAGATTCAACCGCCCCCCCGCGCCTCACGCCGCAGCGCCTGCCCAGCGCACCCGCACACGCGCCTGCGCTTCCCGGCGGATGAATGCTCGAGATCGGCGGCATGGGCGGCATGAATTACCCGGAGCTCGACCCCTTGAGCGTCGAGGCGGTTGTCGATCGTGCGAAGCAGGAAGCCCGCCTTGGAGAACTTGTTGCGGCTGCCGGAGAGAGTTAGAAAATAGGGCAGAAAGACAGGAGAAAGTGAACGGGTGTGGAAGTTAGAACAACGGGGCGAGCGAACTCGCGCAGGGGATCGACGATCGGACGGACCGGTCAGGTCAGGTCAGGTGCCGCAACTCGGCAACCCGGCCCGGTAAGCGGGCAGGTTCCCAGCGCAGGTCCACGGGCGGGGCGGTTCAGGCGTCACCGGTTGGCAGTACAACAGCGCCCCCGGTCGAGCCTGACCCGGCACGGCGGCGTCACGGAAAAGCAAACCGGCGCCGCGGTTACCGCCTGGAAGAGGAGGTGCGTACTCATCGCAGTCCGGACTAAATGACAGGCAAAACCGGTTTGGCAAGCCTTTCTGGCAGGATTTTCAACCGGGACGGGCGCCAACCTCATGTGTTTCGTGCAGGGCGGGTCCGGAATGGGCCGGCTTCACCGCCGATTTGCTTGACGTCCTCCGAAAGGATACTATAATGGTAGTGTTTCGTATGCCGGGCGGGATCCGCACCCTGCGAAGGCCCCCCTTGATTACACAAGAGAAAGTGAGGCCTTCGGCCAATGAGCGACAGGAGTACCGCCTTTTCAAGGCTCGCCGAGCAAGCGCGAAGCCGGATCAAAGAAATCAGCCCGATGGAACTCTCCCGGGCAAAGCCTGCCCCCGTGATCATCGACGTTCGGGAAGCCGACGAATACGTTAAAGGTTACATTGCGGGTGCAAAACATCTCAGCCGCGGCGTACTGGAACAAAAGGTCGTGCACGTGGTCCCGGATTTGTCCACGCCCGTAGTCGTGTACTGCGATCGAGGTGACCGGGCAGCGCTCGTGGCTGACAACCTGCTCAAAATGGGTTATCAAAAGGTTCGTTCCCTCAAGGGCGGCCTGCAAAACTGGCTGGAGTCCGGTGGGATCGTTGAAACCCCAAACCGGATCTGGAGACCGGCGTACGGGCTGTCCAGACGGGCTGAGTAGGCCATCAGCTTTGCATGGTGGTGCAGACAACCGCACCCACCCGCCTGCCCATACGCACTTCCCATGTTTCCGAACCGGCCCTGTCCCACCTTCTCAGAAAACGCCCCGTTCTGAAAGGCATCTTTATGCAACTCGTCCCCTCCCCTGCGGCCAAAGCGCACATGCTCCACGCCAGCCGCGGCCAACGTCTGATCTTCGGGTGTCCGCCGAAGCTGAATCATTTGCTGGTGTTGGTGGATTCCCAGGCCGACTCGAATGCGGCCCTCGATCTCGCGACCGAACTCGCCGACGGCCAACGCGGGTGGCCTTTGGCCTTGCTTGCTCCGGCCGACCGAGCCGGTTTTAGCCCCGGAGAGGCGGCAGAACCCAGCCGAGGGTTTACCCTTGAGCTTTACCCCCATTTTTCGAGGGCAGCGCGGGGACAGCCGTGACCGTCTTACGGCCCGAAGGGCCAAGAGAACTTAGCCCAGGGCTTTACCCCCTGGGTAACCGTCAAATCACGATGCAGCCTTGAAGGGGCGGCAGAACCCGCGAGCGACGCCTTCTGCCGCCCCTTCAGCAAATCCAACCCGGCGGGGCGGGCGTTTGTTAGGGAGGGCGTATGGACGTGGCGCCTCAGGAGGGCTTGATCGTGATTTGACGGTTTCCCGGGGTAAACCCTCGGCTGGGTTCTGCCGCCCGTTCGGGGCTAAACCCGGCTCAACCATCCTGAGAAGGGGTGTAATACCATTCAGACAGTTACCTCGGTAGAATTCGGCTCAGGGGATGCCGGCGGCGGAGGATGCGCCGCAGCTGGTTGAATCGGCCTTAGGCCCAACGGGCCGGCAGACCTTAGCCCTTCAGTTCGTAAAACCGTCCCCCGGCCGCCGGCGCCGGAGCACCTAACTCACCTCAAGCCCTGAAGGCCCCGGCGGCTCGCCGGCCGCCCCTCTGGCTCCAGGCAACGCCCCGTCCGGTGCCCTTAACTAAATGGCAGTGGGTTTCGGGGAACCACCATCCACCGCGCCGAGGTCTGCAGGACCGGCAGAAGAGCCTGCCCCCGCGTCTCTGCCGCCTTAAGGCTCGAAGTGGAACCGGAAAGCTAATGTTGCGCGACGGCCGCCCCTCTGAGGTAAATTGCAGAGGCCATCGCTGCTTACCGCCGTCCACGCCCGACGCTTTTACTATGGTTTAGGGTTTAGCTTTACCCGATGCAGCTCCGCCGGGTAGGCTGCATCGGTTTACACGAAGATCAAACATGAAAAAGTTGTTGTTTCTCGGCATCGGGATAGGGATTATCCTTCTCGCCGCAGACTGGGGTGAAGCGCAGGAAGTACGTTATGACCTTACCGGGACTTACCCGAGCACGGCGCCCAGGACGTCGTTGACGGCACCTGGGGGCGCGTTCGACTTTGGGTTTCTGGTGCCGGCCTCCGTGCCGAATTTCACGCCACCTAACAGCCCCTTTTACATCACCGCGCCCATCCTCTCCGGGTCTTACACCTTCGGCGGGAGCACCGATCCGGTGATTTCAGGGACGTACGTTTTCTCCAATTCCGCAGGCAACGTCACCGACATCAGCCTAACCACGTCGCTCGGAAACATTGAGCTTACTTCGCCGCCGCCGAGCCTCGGCCCTTCGGTGTTCGCCGGTCGTCCCGATGCCTCGGGTCAATCCCATTTTCTCACCGGCGATTTGGGAATAGGCATCTTTGACCCCATCGACTTTACGCTGACCGGCCACAGCAGTTTCGTGGTCACCGGCGGCACGTTGGTCTCGATCGTTGGTGCGTCGGTGCCTGAACCGTCGAGCCTCGGCCTGGTGGCGCTGGGCTTGATCGCCTTCGTGGGGATGGCCTCGCTGCATTCCCGGCGGCGCCTGCCGCTGACGGCGTCTAACCCTACCCCAAAGGTTAGTGAGTCACCGCGGAGAGAGGGGTGCCACCCGGAAATCTGCCAATCTGCCATTCTCCATTTTGAGAGGCATAGATCTCGAGGCCACGCCTGCGAAGAGCACCGCTATTGACACAAGACGAAGGCCGGTCCTAAGGAAAAGGAAAGGACGAGGACACGAGAGTTGGTCACGCACGCAGGTGACGTTACTGCGAGTGCATCAAAAGGCGGCCTGGGTGTGAAACTCCGGCATGCACCGAAACTGCTGACCCTGCAAAAGCCGGCCGGATGACTTTGCCGCAGGGCTCGCACCTGCTTGCCTGGCCAAGGGCCGGGGTGGGCCGGCCTGCCTGCGTTCGCCCGGCCGAAGCCCCGCAGGATCTGCCTCGCCAGGGTTTCGGCCGTTCGTTGGCTCGGGCCGTAAGGTTGCACCCGTTTGGCACTTGCCGAACGCCAGGGATAGGGAAAGGTTAAGAGGCAACGCGCCGGCTCGAGCATCGGATTGGTCCATGTTTGCGCCCCCCGACTGGGAGAATACGCTGCCGGATGAGAATGGATAGCCAATGAAAGGCATTGAGCCATGAGCAGTGACCTCCCCCTAAACGAAGCTGAGATTGAGCGCCTTAACTCGGAACAATCCCGGCTTGAGAACGTGCTTCTGCAACGGGGCCTGGACCTGCGCGATGCGCGAGCCGAGATTGCTCGGCTAAAGGGCCTGATCCGGGAAATGCTTCCTGTAGTCCAGGATTATGCGGGCGAACGCTTGAATCCAACGCTGCATGACGCGGACCTGATCGCCCGGGCCAGAAGAGCGGTCGAAGGGGACCAACCGCCGCCCTGACAACGACGACGCGCTGCCGGTGCGCACGCGACCTTCCCCCTTTTCCCTCTGTCCCCGCCCTGGTCCGCTCTCCCTGGGGAGGTCCTCAAAGCTTTTCCCGGAGCTTTAAGAATTTCTCCACGCCCAGCAACTCCTTCACCTCCGCAAAGCTCATCGCCTGCGTAGCCAGCTGGTCCACCCGACCGGTGTTCTTCCAGGCGTCGCACAACTCGCGCACGGCCCGGGCGCAGACCATCAGCGATTCAATCGGACAAACCACGACCTTGTAGCCGAATTGTTCCAGCTCGTTTACCGAGAGAATCGGCGTCACCCCGCCGGTAAGCATGTTCACGAATAGCGGATGGTTCACCCGCTTCGGTATCTCCTCGAGTTCCGCGCGCGACTCCGGCGCCTCGATGAAGGCAATGTCTGCGCCGCTGTCGCAACATCGATTGACCCGATCGATGGCGTCGTCCAGGCCGTTCATCTGGCGCGCGTCGGTGCGGGCGAAAATGACAAAATCCGGGTCGCTCCTGGCCTCCACCGCCGCTTTGATCTTTAACACCATTTCCTCACTTGGGATGACCCGTTTATCGGCAAAGTGGCCGCAGCGCTTGGGCATCACTTGGTCTTCCAGTAAAATCCCGCTCGCCCCCGCGGCTTCGAAGGCCTCAACGGTGCGCTGGACGTTATGCAAGTCGCCGTAGCCGGTATCGCCGTCGGCAATCACCGGGATGGCAACGCGCGCCGCCATCCGGCGCACCGCCTCGGCCATTTCGGACATCGTGAGAAAGTTCAGGTCCGGCAGGCCAAGCATCGATGCGCTGGTGCCAAACCCACCGATAAACACGGTCTCAAAGCCGGCCTTCTCGACCATTAACGCGGTGAACACATCGTGAGCCCCAAGGCTGCGGATGATGCCGGGCTGTTTCAGCAGCTCACGGAGGCGTTTGGGACCGGACTTCGGACTCATGCGCCTTGTTGTATCACTTATCCGGCCCAACGGGCCAGGAGAACTTATACCATTCAAACAGTTGTTTCGGTAGAATCTCGGCTCAGGGGGGCGCCGGATGATGCGCCGCATCTTGTTGAATTGGTCTTACACCGTTTGGGCAGTTATCTTGGTGGAAGCTCAACCGGGTTACAGCCCCGAACGGGCGGCAGACCTTAGCCCAGGGTTTACCTCTGAGCTTTACCCACGTTTTTTGAGGGCAGCGCGGGGACAGCCGTGACCGCCTTACGGCCCGACGGGCCAAGGGAACATAGCCCAGGGTTTACCCTCGGAAACCGTCAAATCACGATCGAGCCCTCCCAAGGCGTCACGCCTGTACGCCCCCTCTGACAAACGCCCGCCCCGCCGGGTTGGATTTGCTGAAGGCATCGCGCGGGGGTTCCGCCGCCCCTTCAGGGCTCACATCATTTTACGGTTACATAGGATAAAATCCGGGCTAGGTTCTGCCGCCCCTTCGGGGCTGAAACCCGGTCGAAATTCCACCAAGGTAACTGTCTAAATTGATGTAAGATCCGTTCAACAAGGTGTGCAGCAGCCTCCGGCGCACGCCTTCAGGCGTCCCGACGGGACGCGATCGCTCTTAAATGCCCCGTCCAGGGACTGAAGTCCTTGGCTAACCTCAGCCGTCCCTTCGGGACGAAAGCGCCCCCCTCCGCGGGCCCTTAACTAAATGGCAGTGGGATAAAGCCCTGGACTAAGGTCTGCCGGCCCGTTGGGCCTAAGACAAAATTTTACCTCGATGGTCATCGAAATGGTATTAGCGATGATCTCCCCCATTCGGGGCTGGAACCGGTTCCAGGGTCCGGCCGCATTCGCCCGTTAGGACGGGAAACGCTCACTCGCCCGAGCGCCGGCGTCCCTGGGTAAGATCGACCGCTCTCTGATCTGCATCGTGCCGGTGGAGGACCTTCAGAACGGCTCGACTACCTTGGTCAGGGAGGGCGGTGGCCCGCCGGCATATTCAAGGGCCAACACCAAATCGTAAACGGCATCATCCCATGGGTCCGGCACCTCGGACGGTATGGCACCGAGTTCAGCCGCCAGCTTCGGGATCTTTTCATGGTGCCAGCAGACCAGAGCCAAGGCCCCATTGTAGCGTGGATCGCTTAACAATTCTTCAGCCAACGCCTTATGCTGGCCATCGCTGAACGTCTGGTCGATGGGGATCCCGACTTGATCACTGAGAGGTTTAAGCGTCTCAAAAGGGCGGTTGCTGTCCGGAGATTCCTGCGTTGCGAAAAGAAAATCAGGTATTCCGAAGGTCTCCGGGATATACGTTACCAGGCGCGCGGCCCGTTCCTCTCCTTCGGGTGAAAGGTGTGGATCCCGGTGGGCCTCCGGCTTTTCCGCATGCCGCATGATCAGGATTTTACGTGGGTTCATGGCGTGTCGCCCCGGTTCGGCAGGACGGTTACTTGTCGAGGTGCGGCTGATACGGCTGGCGTTTGGTATTCCGCATCATCCACTGCTTTAACTCTTTCAGCACCGGTGGTGCTGCGGTTGCCCCGGCCACCGCAGGTTCGCTCCATCTTACATTTTCGCCGTCAACGGTTAATTCGTAGGTCTGGAAGTCTGCGCGACCGGGAGCCGCGGAAGGCGCCGGCGAGCCCGTGGCGCCCATGGATGACGCCACGGTAAAATCCTGGCCGAACACACCCGCCTTGCGCGCTTCCGCCACTAATTGCTGAAGCGCGCCCAGTTGCTCCGGCACGACGCTTCGTTTCGTCTCGTCCGACGAAAGATTAACTTCCCACTTTCCTCCGATGCCCGTGAATCCGCCGGTTACCGTCAAAACCGCTTTCATAAAATCACGCAAGTTGCTCTGCTGGGCCGGCGGGTTCTCCGCTTTAAGCGAGAAGGCGACGCAAGCGACCATCAGGCTCAGTACCAAACTCCCTCGGACGAACATGGCGACTATGGAGTCGGGGATCAATCAAACAGCGATTCCTACATTTTGCCAGGCTTCAATCACCGCTTTCTCCTCCGTACTGCCGGGTTTGAAAAGCGTTCTGGCCGTCTGCACGATGATCTGGGCAGCCCCATGAAAGTCAGTTTCGGGTGAAAACTGCTTGAGTGCCGCATACCAAATCCGGCCTGCCCTCTCCCAGGCATTACCCCCGAGCGCTGTTGCCACCAGGAAAAAGGCGTGGTTCGGGATTCCGGAGTTGATGTGTACACCGCCGTTATCGCTCGTCGTCCGGACGAAATCTTTCATGTGCGCCGGCTGGGGGTCTTTCCCCAGTACCGGATCGTCATACGCGGTCCCCGGCGCCTTCATGGATCGCAGAGCCACGCCGTGAATACCGTCGGCAAGCAACCCGGCGCCGATCAGCCAGTCGGCATCTTGTGCGGATTGCTTCGTTTGATACTGCTTCACGAGTGAGCCGAACACGTCCGAGATCGACTCGTTAAGCGCACCCGGCTGATCCCGATAGAGCAACCCGGCCGAGAACGCGGTGACACCGTGAGTCAACTCGTGCCCGATCACGTCAACGGCAATGGTGAACCGCTTAAACAACTGGCCGTCACCGTCACCGTAGACCATCTGTTTTCCATCGAAGAAAGCGTTATCATAGTGGTCCGAATAATGCACCGTCGAATCCAGACGCATGCCGTTGTCATCGAGGGAATTTCGATTGAACTGTTCTTTGTAGAAATCATAGGTGGCTCCGGCGCCGTCGTAAGCCTCGTTGACCGCCACGTCTGCCGAGGGCGGATCACCTTCGCGACGAACAACGACCCCCGGCAGGTCCTCACCCTCCTGAGCGTTAAAAATCGTCCGGCGCTTTACGTCGCCTCCGGACGGAAAAATTCCTAACATACGACTGAGGACCTCGCGGCGCCCGTGAAGTCTCGCGGATTGCGTCAAACTTTTGATCGCCCATTGTCTGTGGTGGGCACTGCCGTGCCGGGCGAGGTGCTCCAGGATGTGCGGCGGCAGGATGCAATGGAGTGGGTCGCGATGAGGTCCAGGGGAATGATGAGTGCACATGGCTGCTGCTGTTTCTTTGGGTTGTAGTCTCTCCTTCAGGTCAAATCTTCCGATCCGAACGTCATGATGAAGACGCTGCAATTTTTGATGTTTCCCTTCGTCAGATTTGTGTCTCCTAAGCGACGGCAGATTGCGAGGTGCGGCAGCAGGCGGGATGTTCGTTAACCACCAGGCTTCAGAACACAGCGACATGCTTGGATCGCCTTCGAAATATGCCTGAGAACAGGTAGGTTTTTTAGCCTTTGACCAAGCCTCCGTCCATTACCCGATGGGGTTACGGAATTGGTTCGCGCACACCCGTTTGACCCGGGTTCCACAGGACGGGCTGAGCAGCGGCTGCTCAGAGAACCCAGGAAGCGCCGACGATCTGCCCGGAGTGCAGACCGGTCGTGTCCACGGCGATGTCCTTATCGAGCCGATATTCGGCAACGAGTCCGTCCGTCGGGATCGAGCCGCTAAAGACCTTCTGCACCTCTGCGTCCGTAAGAACCCGGCTCCAGATCTGCACGCCTCGGATCGCGCCTAAAAAAAAGCTGTTGAAATCGCGGGTGCCGAAGCGAAGCGGCGCCGTACCGTGCTGCGGGGTGATGACGCCGGCGTACGACTCGCTTCTTTTGAACACGCCGTTTTTATAGATCGAGACGGTTTGTCCGTCGGCGACGCCGGTCACGTGGATCCATTCACCGGCCTGGACAGGCTCCTGGAAATAGGTGCCCACTCCTTTCCCGGGCTGCGGGTTAAATACATAGAAACTGATCCGGTTGGGTCGCGGCGGGACATCCGTGCTCGTCTCGTTATACATTCGGAACGTCCACTCCTGCGCACCGATTTGCCCTTTGCCGAGCCAATGAACGTAGCCCGTGCTTTCAGCGTTCGGAAACGTCAGCACGTCCGGTCGCATCAATGCGGCCACCGTCAGGCTGCCGGTCGTCGCGACACTCAAACCGGCATCATCCGGGATTTCGACATAGTCCTTGATACCATCAAACTCGAGGGTGCTCATAATTACAATTTTGCTTGTTTAAACCGTTTTGGATCCGGCGAATTTTTAGCGAGTGCGTTTGTCGTCTGCCGGCTCACTCGGGAACGTTGCTATCTGCTTACAATAATCGAGGTTTCGCGACTGCAACACTGCTTCCGCCGCCGAAATACTCAACATCTGCAACAACTGCGCCCATCTTTCCATTCCGCACGGACCCAGCACGCGATTCGCGGCGCGGAAGTCCCCGTTGAAGAAAGCGATTTGCAACGCCTCTTCCCCTACCACGGAGACGAGGCTTTTCACTTTCTCAGTGTTTTCGCCGTAGCCGCTCTCGGACGGCGCACCGATTTCAGCCGCAAGCTGCCGCGTCAGGTATTCGGTTGCGCCCTCATTGACGTAGTTACGCGCCTGCGCCGAAAAAGTCGGGTGGGCGTAGGCGTGCAGGCCCTCGTGGATCAGGACGGTCAGGTCACGCCGGTCACGCGCATAGTAGATAACCGGATTCTCGACGGTTGCGTGTTCAAGTTGTTGCCCGTTGGCGCACATCGGCTCATCAGCCGCCGAAGGGATCGCTGCCGGCGGTGCAGGACCGGTGTCGGTCCAACCCACGAGATTACTTGAATCGCTCTCGGCATCTTTCGGGTGGCGACATTTGAACCAGACCTGCAGCTGAGCCTGCGTGACGGGCCGGATCCGCGCGTTGTGAAGCGGTCCGCCGGCAGCGGCCAGGTGGCGGCCGTATCGACGACGAATAAGGGTTTCTGCCTCATTGAAGCCGACGCGTGCCCCGGCTGCGCGCTTGCGCTGGTCGGTCAGCGTTCCAGCTATTGCGCCAATCCCGGCCCCAAACCCTAACCCTAGGGCCGCGCCTCCCGCCGCAAGGCCGAACACGGCGAGCAAACCGAGCCCTCCCGTTAAGACGCCTGCCAGGGCAAGCCCGATTCCGGCGGCGAGTCCAAGGCCCCCACCGATTCCCAGTCCCCATTTCAATCCGGTCAAAGCGCCCCGAGCGGCTCCGGAACGGGAAGCATATTCGATCTGCTCGCCAATCAACTGCGCCAGGATGTCCGGTTCGGGGCGTCCGGTGCTGTGATGCCGTTCCGAGGTTCCCACGTAAATCGAGAGCTGAGGGATATCCCCCGCTGCTTCCTTTCGCTGCACCTCGTCGTTTCTGCGATCGTCCACATCGACCGTGTAGAAACGCACCTTAACCGGCGGCGGCGCAGCGCGAAATTTCAGACACATGTCAGTCAGGTCCGCCTGCAAATACTGGCACGGGCCGCACCACGCCGCTCCATAGTCGACGACGGTTACAACCCCGGATTCCAACAGGCTTTCGATTTCCTCGCCTTCAACCGCCCGCAAGCATGAGCCTGCCTTCGCCGGCGCGGGCTGGTTCGCCATGTTTGTCTGCCTCGGATTTTGGCGGGACTCTTTCGCCTGCCGCCGCAATACCGCAGCCCCGCTCGGCGCTCGGTAAGGGTAGCGCCCTCCCCCGCCGCCAAGAGCCTCGGCAGACCTTGCTTCCCCTTCCTCCCGGTCATCCGCCCGACCAACTACCCCCGGAGCGCACGAGTCTGCCGCGCTTTGCTGCTGCATTACATGGGTTAGTTCGTGGGCGAGCAACTTCCGCCCCTCCGTGGTATGCGGAGCGTACTGTCCCCTTCCGAACACCACGTTGCGGCCGGAGGTGTAAGCCAGCGCATTCACCGCCTGGGCTGACTCCGCCGCGCGCGCATCGGAAAATACTCGCACCCGGCTGAAATCGTATCCGAACCGGGCTCCCATGAAGGCGCGGGTAGGTGGGTCGAGCGGTTGGCCGCCCGTGTGCAGAACCTCATGGACGACGGGGGGCACCCGGCCCGGGTCCGCCGAAGCCGCAGCGCCGTTCCGGAGATCGTTTCTATGGCCGTTGCGAGACGCTCCGGACTCACCGCCTTCGGAGGGTTTGCCGTACGCGACGGCGCGCTGGAAGGCACGACCGCGCCCCTGAATAGGAAGCGGAGCGCCCCCAACGTTCGCTTGTACCCGCGACCCGGGACGCGTGGCTTCTGCGTTGGTCATAGTGGCAGGCACCGCCCGCGGGTAATTGAAACCTGCGCGGTTCACGTTCGCCTTGATCGTCCCATCGGGGTTGAACACGCATGGCACAGGACCTTTCTGCCTGGCGGCGCTGCAGTAGTCCCGTTTGGTTCCCGTTACCGCGTCCAATTCGTCCTTGAGCTGGTCGCAGCAATCTTGACTGATGAGCCCGCCTGCCTTCCAACCCAGGTATCCTCCGAGGGCGAGTCCTGCCAGCCCACGCCACAGTCCGCCGAGGAGGAACCCCCCGACGAATCCTGCCAACCCTCCGATGATCCCCCCGGCGACCTTCCCGGCGCTCAACCGGCCCTTATCACGACACTGGAGAGCGGTCAGCCTGGTCAGGCACTCTTCTTCCTTCGAGTAGGCGAGGCATTCAGAAGCGGGTTCGGATTCGTGACTCCAACGATTATACGCGTCCACGCATGCGTGCTGGCGTCCGACGTCATTAGCCGCTTTGTCCAGGCAGGCTTTCAACCCCCTGCAACAATTCGCGTCATTCGCGTCATCACGATGCGTTTTCTCATGTTGAGCCACGCAGTCCCCGGCGCAATGTTCGACCAGCGGAGGGGTTTTCAGAGTTCCTGAATTGGGGTCACAAGCGGTAACCCCAAGGTTTTGGCCTTGGCATCGCGGATGCAGGACCGAGGAATCGCATTGCCGGTTGCGGATTCTCTGAAGGCGTTTCTTGCGGCACTCCTCGCATTCGCCGGTCGGACCGGGTGTTCCGCCGCAGGCGCACTTCCGCCGGACCGCGAGGCGCGCCGGTGGATAAGATCGTCCTAGGGCCGATTCAGCGGGCGCGGCTTGGCGTGGCGGCATGCGCTCACGGTGTTCCCTGCGCTCCCCCGGCGCGAGTACCGAAACCCGGCCGAAGGATACGGGCACCGCCGTTCCTCCGGGAGCGGTGGATTCCCATCCGGCCGAGAATGCGTCCGCGGCGGCGGAGGTTCGGGCCGCGTCTTTCGGCACCCGCGTTGCCTGCATGGCGGGCCCGCGCGTCAATGTAGCCGGTTGCGATCTCATCTGCACGTTGGATTACTTACCCTGAGACAGCCGGTGATGGAACGGCGTCATCCGAGGCATTGATCACGCCGTCGCCCGCCGCCATCAAGGTGGCAAGGGCATAAATGATATCCCCGAGGTCACCGCTACGGCCAAACCGGTTCATCACTGCCGCGTTTCATGGTCAGGTTGATTATTCTCCACCGCCGGATCTTCGGTAAATGGCGCCGCCGGAGTTCTGAGTGCCGGGTTAGTGGCTTGCTCCAGAAGGCTTGCGCCCGCTGAGAGCGAAGGCCACAACAACGCCCGTTCCCACCAGCTTTCACCGAGCAGAAATGCCAGCGGCGCAGCTACCCACAAGCTGAGGCAATAAAAACAATCCAGCAACCTACCCCAAAACCCGTCCCCCGCGGATCGGCGCAGGTGAACCACGATGTCCCCTGGACCATCTTCCGCTTGGAGCAGGTGCGTCATCCGCCAGACCGTAAGCAGGCCGAGAAGTAAGCGATAAACTTTCATCTTTCACGCAGCGAGATGCAGAAGGTTTTGCGCATAAACTACCGAATTGATTTGGAACTGAGCTTTACTCACAGTTCTTGAGGCCCGCGGGGAGAGCCGTGACCGTCTTACAGCCCGAGGGGCCAAGGGAACGTATACAATTTCGATGATCACGGAGGTAAAACTTTGTTTTTCTTCCCAGGTGCCCTGCCGGCTTTACACCTATTAGATCATATAACCTCGCCTAGGCCCAACGGGCCGGTAAAACATAGCCCAGGGTTTACCCCACTGCCATTTAGTCAAGGGCGGCAGGCCTGAAGTGGCCTTCGTCCCGCGGGTTCTGCCGCCCCTTCAGCAAATCCAACCCGGCGGGCGGGCGTTTGTTAGGGAGGGCGTACAGGCGTGACGCCTTAGGAGGGCTCAATCAAGATTTTACGGTTACCCAGGGTCAATTCTGGGCTAAAGTCTCCCGGTCCTTTCGGGCCGTAAGACAATCCAACCAACTTCAAAACCGGTGTATCCGCAACCGCTCCTCCGGGGCAACGACCGGCTAAACTAACTTGAAAACGGAATATTTGCATAGAAGGGGTTTCAGCCTGTGCTTTAGGTTGGCCTTCACTCACTTCATCTGCTATACTGCAGGCGATTTGCCACCGGTGCAACGCCGAGCCTCCCCCGGGGCTCATGCGATTCGCAGGCGGCCCACGCGAGGATAGAAAAGATGGCATGCTGCGGACAAAGAAGGCAACAGGTGAGCACCCCGGCGGTTTCCGTCCGGCCGGCAAATGCTCCGGTGAAGG
>JAFBAP010000003.1 GCA_019247695.1 Verrucomicrobiota bacterium
GATGCCATGGTGGTATTGCTGGCCTCCTGATTAAAAGAGCGGTTTAATTACAGAGCGGATGGGGGGGTGATACGGCAACGGGGGAGCTTTTCTGCTTCCTAACCGCTGCGCCCCCGTCTGTCCAGCGTTAGGTGAAGATTTACCATCGCGGCCGGCACTTTCACGCCGGCCGCGGGCGACCGGAGAGGTCACCGGGGCGGCCGGATGGCCGGATGGACGGATTGCCCCGGCCGGATCGCAAGCCGTCCCGTGCGGCTTGGCGGACCGTACCGCGTCACCGGACCGGTTCAGGATCGATTCGGGACAGACCCCAAAAGTGCCGAAAGTCGCATCCGGCGGCGTAAACCCGCACCGCTTCGCGCACAAGAACGCACCCTGTATGAGCCGTGTTGCAGAGAGGGACGCAACGGGCCGTTAATTCTCGTGTAAGTTGAAGAATCGCGTTGACTTCGAACGGGTCATGGCGAAAGAGAGAGGGAAAGGTGTGTGTGCCTGTTACGAAGGCGGTCAAGTCAAGACGACGTACATTACCCTCACTACCCCCAAGAAGGATATTCAATGAAGCGTTTCGCGTTCTCCCCCTTACTTGTGCTGCTCTCTGCAGTTAGCATATTTGCGCAGCAAAAAACCGTGACCGTGGCGACGGTGAACAACCCTGCGATGATCGAACTCAAAAAGCTGTCGCCCAAATTCGAAGCCGCAAACCCCGACATCAAGTTGAACTGGGTGGTGCTCGAAGAAAACATCCTGCGCCAGCGGGTCACCACCGACGTTTCGACGGGCAGCGGCCAGTTTGACCTGGTCTTTGTGGGCCTTTACGAGACGCCGATCTTTGCCAAGCGCGGCTGGCTCCGGGAGTTTAAAAACATCCCGGCCGACTACGACCTGGAAGACGTCTTTAAAGGCATCCGCGACGGCTTGTCTTACAACGGCAAGCTCTACGCGCTGCCTTTCTACGGGGAAAGTTCGATGCTGATGTACCGCAAAGACCTTTTTGATGCCAAAGGGCTCACGATGCCCGAGCAGCCCACCTACGACGACATCAAGAAGTGGGCCGATGCGCTGACCGATAAGGGAGCGGGCGTTTATGGCATCACGCTGCGGGGCAAGCCGGGCTGGGGTGAAAACATGGCGTACGTCGATACGCTCATCAACACCTTCGGGGGCACCTGGTTTGACGAAAAATGGCACCCGACCATCGACACGCCGGAATGGAAGAAGGCGATCACCTTTTATATTGACCTGATGAAAGCCGACGGGCCGCCCGGGGCCAGCGCCAACGGCTTCAACGAAAACCTCACCCTTTTTGCCAGCGGCAAGGCGGCCCTGTGGATTGACGCAACCAGCGGGGCGGGCCCCCTTTATGACAAGAGCCAGTCGCAGGTGGCCGACAAGGTGGCTTTTGCCAATGCCCCGATCGCGGTAACGCCCAACGGCTCGCACTGGTTGTGGAGCTGGGTGTTTGCCATTCCCGTAAAGGCCAAGCAGCCGGACGCGGCCCAAAAGTTTGCGGAGTGGGCCACGTCCAAGGAGTACATCAAGATGGTGGCCGACGATGCCGGTTGGGCAACCATTCCGCCGGGCACGCGCAAGTCGACCTACGATAACCCGGATTACCAGAAAGCGGCTCCTTTCGCTAAAGTGACCCTGCAGGCGATGCAGACGGCCGATCCGACCAAACCCACCGCCAAGGCGGTACCCTATATAGGCATCCAGTTTGTGGGCATCCCCGAGTTTCAGTCCTTGGGTACGGTGGTGGGCCAGAACATCGCGGGGGCGCTGGCCGGTAAGATGTCGGTCGACCAGGCGCTGAAAGACAGCCAGGCCGCGGCCGAGCGCGCCATGAAGCAAGCCGGCTACTTGAAGTAGCCCCTGACCTTTGGCCAGGCCGGCCGGCCCGAGACCCGGGCCGGCCTTTGGGTTCAAGCACCTTTTTTCGACATGGACCAGCCTTAATCCTGTTCCTCGCTAGGAAACTTTTATGAGCATGCCTACGCAAGCCACACCGGCGCCGCCGGTTGCGCCCTCGGTCACCCCGCCGGGTAAGGTTGAGAAGCCCAAATTGTGGCAAACGCTGTTGATGGCCCCGTCCGTCGGGCTGCTCCTGTTCTGGATGATCGTGCCCCTGGCCATGACGATCATCTTTTCGTTCCGGCGCTTCAACCTGCTCAACCCCGATGTGCAAGGCTTTGCCGGCCTCGACAATTACAGGTTCCTTTGGGAGGACTCTTCGTTTTACCCGGCCATCCTTAACACCGTCATCATTATCGGCGCGGTGCTGGTCATCACGGTGGTGTTCGGGGTCCTGCTGGCCGTGCTCTACGACAAGGATTTCTGGGGCAAGAACGTTGCCACGCTGCTGGTCATCGCGCCCTTTTTCGTCATGCCGACGGTCAGCGCTCTGGTCTGGAAAAACATGATCATGCACCCGGTCTACGGCCTGATCGCTCTGGCTCTGCGCGCCGTGGGCCTGCCGGCCATCGATTGGTTCGGCACCTACCCGCTGTTGTCGGTTATCATCATCATCGCCTGGGAATGGCTGCCCTTTGCCTTCCTGATCCTGTACACTTCGATCAAGTCGCTGGACACGGAACAAAAAGAGGCGGCGGCTATCGACGGGGCCAACCCCTTCCAGATGTTCTGGTTTATCACCTTGCCTCACCTGCAGCGCTCGATCGGGGTGGTGGTCATGATCGAGACGATCTTCCTGCTGTCGATCTTTGCCGAGATCTACACGACGACCTCCGGGGGCCCGGGCCACGCGACGACCAACCTGGCTTACCTGGTCTATTCGCTGGGCCTGCAGCAGTTCGACGTCGGCATCGCCTCAGCAGGCGGGATCCTGGCCGTGGTGCTGGCCAACATCGTGTCGACCTTCCTGGTGCGCATGATGGCTCAAAACCTCAAAGGACGCTAAGGAGAATGATGCGACGATGAGTGCGAACACAACCCGGACCAATTGGGCGTGGGGCATTTTAGGCTGGCTGGTGGCGGTAGTTCTCTTTTTTCCGATCTTCTGGATCACGATCACCTCGTTCAAGACCGAGCAGGGGGCTTACTCGCCCAGCCTCATTTTCATGCCGACGCTGGAAAGTTTCCGCGACGTCTTTGCCCGCAGCAATTACATGGCCTTTGCGCTTAACAGCATCTACATCTCGCTCGGCTCGACGCTGGTCTGCTTCCTGTTGGCCATTCCGGCCGCCTACAAGATGTCGTTCTTCCCGACGCCCAAGACCCAGTCGACTCTGCTGTGGATGCTGTCGACCAAGATGATGCCGGCCGTCGGGGTGCTGGTGCCCATTTACCTGATGTTCAAGACGGTAGGTTTGCTGGACAGCGTGCCAGGGTTGATCTTCATCTACACGTTGATGAACCTGCCGATCGCGGTCTGGATGAGTTACACTTATTTTTGCGAGGTCCCAGCGGCGATACTGGAAGCGGCGCGCATCGACGGGGCGAGCCTGTGGGACGAGTTGTGGCACGTGCTGCGGCCGATGGCGTTGCCGGGGCTGTCGTCGACGGCGTTGCTGTTGATCATTTTAAGCTGGAACGAGGCGTTCTGGAGCATCAACCTGACCAGCGCCAAGGCGGCGCCCTTGACGGTATTCATCGCGTCGTATTCGAGTCCAGAAGGGCTGTTTTGGGCGAAGCTGTCGGCGGCCTCCGTGCTGGCGGTGGCCCCGATCCTGGTGATGGGCTGGCTGACGCAGAAGCAACTGGTGCGCGGCCTGACCTTCGGCGCTGTAAAATAACCGGCTAACCGGCGTGGGATGTAGGCGGAACCCGCCGGAAGTAGAAGAGGCGGCAGAAAGCATTCCCCCTCGTCCCTGACTAGATGACAATCGGGTAAACCCTTGGCTAGGTTCTGCCGCCCTTCGGGGCGCAAACCGGCTCGGCTGGCCGGAGCAAGCAAGGCCACCGGCCCCCGCGCGGCCCGTCTCAGTCGCGCAACGAGCCGCTCAACCAACTTCAAAACCTGTGTAGCTCACGTCGGCATCACGAACTCGGCACCGGTAACGGTCGACCCGGGCCAGCGGGCCGTAACGTTTTTTAATTGCGTATAGAAACGGACCCCCTCGGGTCCATGGACGTGGTGATCCCCGAACAAGGATCGTTTCCAGCCGCCGAAGGAATGAAAAGCCATTGGTACCGGGATAGGAACATTGATCCCTACCATGCCGACGTTGACCTGCAGCATGAAACGGCGGGCTGCAGCGCCATCACGGGTGAAGAGGGCGACGCCGTTTCCGTAAGGGTGGGTATTCACCAGCCGTATCGCCTCGTCGAGGTTAGCCGCGCGCACGACCGATAAGACGGGCCCGAAGATTTCCTCCTGATAAACGCGCATGGCCGGGGTGACGTGGTCAAAGAGAGATCCGCCCAGAAAGAAACCCTGGCCGGGCAGATCTGCAATGCGACCGTCCACGACCAGGCGGGCCCCTTCGTTCACTCCCACTTCAAGGTAGGAGGCGACGCGTTCCCGGTGCGCGGCGGTTACTAACGGGCCCATTTCGGAACCGGCTTCATCGCCGGGACCGATACGCAGCGCCGTGACGCGGGGCTTCAGCCGGGCCACCAGTTCATTGGCTACTTGGGTTCCGACCGGAACCGCGACGGAGATGGCCATGCAACGTTCCCCGGCAGAGCCGAAGGCTGAGCCGATCAGGGCGTCAACGGTCTGGTCAAGGTCGGCATCCGGCAGGATAACCAGGTGATTCTTGGCGCCGCCTAACGCCTGCACCCGTTTGCCGTGAAAGGTGGCTTGCCGGTAGATGGATTCGGCAACCACGGTTGAGCCCACGAAGCTTACGGCGGCCACGGTGGGGTGGGCGATCAGCCGCCCGACCAGCTCGGAGTCGCCGTGAAGGACCGTGAAAACGCCGGGGGGAATCCCGGCCTCGGCGAGCAGCCGCGCCAAATGCAGGCTGGGACCCGGATCGCGCTCGCTCGGTTTCAGAACGAAACAGTTACCGCAGGCGATCGCGATCGGGAACATCCACATCGGCACCATCACCGGAAAGTTGAAGGGGGTGATACCGACGACCACGCCCAACGGTTGACGAAACGAGAAGCTGTCGACGCTGGAACCCACTTGCGGGCTGTATTCGCCCTTGAGCAGTTGCGGGATGCCGCACGCGAACTCGATCACCTCGAGGCCGCGAAGCACTTCGCCCGCCGCATCCGGCACCGTCTTGCCATGTTCCTCAGAGATCAGACGCGCAAGTAAATCGTGGTCACGCTCGACCAGTTGTTTAAAGCGAAAGAGCAGCCGGGCGCGCTTTACGGGCGGCACGGCCGCCCAGGACTGAAAAGCATCGGCGGCCGCCCCTAGCGCCCGCTCGACGTCGGCGTCGGAAGCAAACGTGACGCGTTTGTCGGGCTTACCGGTTGCCGGGTTGAAAACCGGCACCGAACGTTTGGAAGAACCGTTCAGGGTGTCGTTGTTGACCCACAACGGTATGGCAGGAAGGGAGGAAAGGTCGGGGTCTTGACTCGAGTTCATGGCGGGACGGGAGATAATGCCACAAATGCCGCAACTGGAAAAATGCCACAAATCGCGGTCCCTGGCTCGTGGCATTTTTTTCACTCGCAGCACTTGCGTGCGTTCAAGGAAAGGCCATCGATGACGGAGGGCAGGGCCGGACCATCCGGCGAATGGATCGCGATCGCCCTGCCAGCGCGAGAAAGGAAACGGAATTCATAGCCATAGACGAGTAATGCGCCAGGCGCGGTAAGGGGCAGTTCCTGCGGATGGCATTCTTTCGATTTTGCTCTCCGTCATTTGTGGCATTTTTCGCTCGTGGCATTCTTGGCATTCTTCCGTTATGGCATCGTCTGGTGGTGTGCCGTGCTCGGCGGCGTCACCGTCGCGTGCGGACAAGGCGCTGTGCCCGAGCCCGCGATTCCGGCCGGCATGAACCAACCGCCCAGAGCGGTTCAGCCGGCTCGTGTGGTCCGGCCTTCTCCGGTCCCACCCCCGCCCGCCCAGGTGCCGCAGGTTTTGACGCGTTACAACGGCAGTTATTACGTGATTCCGGAACGCTCCGACAGTACGATTCTCGCCATCGATGGTACCGTGAAGCGGATTAACTGGTTTGTGCGCGGGGTGACGCGCAACCGTCTCAACGCCGTGAACCCGCCTTGCACGTCGGTGCACATTCAAGTCATTGACGCTCGAACCGTCGCGATCGGCACCGATCAATGGCCGACCTGGAATCACCGGCTCGACGGCACACCGATCCGGTGGCGGCGCAACCACCAGGAACAGTATGACGTCAGCCTGCGACTTTCACCTCGTGGAGTGCTGGAACAACGCTTTGTGGGGGCAGACGGCGAGCGGATTAACCGGTACATCCTGAGTGACGGCGGTAAGACCCTGGAAATGGAGGTCCTGGTCATGAGCCCGAAGCTGCCGCAGACCATTCATTACACGTTCCGGTTCGCCCGGACTTGAAGGCGTTCCGTCAGCATTCTTCGGCCGGTGGCGTTTGTGGCATGCTTCGGCTCGTGGCATTTAATGCGGTATGTGGTTGGCGGAACATTTTCATCATTGCCCGAAGTGCGGTAGCGCGGAGCTCAAGCGCAAGACGAATCGTTTTGAATGCCCGGCCTGCGGGTTCCATTTTTACCTTAACCCGGCTGCCGCTGCGGCCGGGTTGATCCTCTCCGAACGGCGGCCGGGCGAGATCTGCTTCATCAAACGAGCCAAAGAACCAAAGAAAGGCCGGTTGGCCCTGGTGGGTGGGTTTGTCGATCAGGGCGAATCCGTGGAGGAGGCGTTGGTACGCGAAGTACGGGAGGAACTGGGCGTTGAGGTGAGTGAGCTGATTTACCACGCCTCTTTTGCCAACGAGTACGTTTTTCACAACGTCAAGTACCCGGTAGCCGACACCTTTTTCGTGGTCCATGTCCGCCAGGAAAACTTTAAGATTGACGAGGCCGAAGTGGGCGAGGTTGCCTGGCGCGACGTAAGGACGCTCGACCTCGAGGAGCTTGCGTTTACGTCCATGCAACGGGCCGTCGCCAAATACCGTGACGGTCTGAAAAGTTCGCCGTAGGCGCAGGCCCATCCGCTCGCTATACTGGGTACGAATTACCCTGCATTTTTGGCCTGTCCTGAGGCGCGACAAATTTGACGCGCGATTCGCTGCCGGGACCCGTCTAAAGCGTGCGTCGCGGCCAATTTTACAGTAGCATGCCGGCGCGGGGGAGGTTACATCTTGCACCCCGCTTTTCGATCAAGCGTTCCGGCTAGAAATGGCGAAAACAACCAGGCGAGTCAGCGAAGTAGGCAAAGCGAAGCGTTTGAAAATCATTCATGCGCTGAAGCGCACGCAGGGTCTTTCGATCGCCGAGCTTACGGAACGCATGCACCTCAGTTATATGGGAGTAAAGCAGCACTGCGAGGAACTTGAGCGTCAGGGCGTGGTCGATACCTGGCGGCGTCCCAAGGGCGTCGGCCGCCCGGAATTGGTTTACCGGCTGACGCGCAAGGCACAATCCTACTTCCCGCAAACGGGCCAGACGATAACGATCGAATTGCTGGAAGCTTCGAAACGCCTCTACGGGCCGAGTGCCCCAGAGAAATTGCTGTTCGCGCTGTTTACGATCAAGGCCGAAATGTACGTTAAAAACCTCATGGGCACTGACCTCCCCAGCCGGGTGGCGGCCGTGGCGAAATTGCGGGAAGCGGAAGGGTTCCTGTCCGAAGCAAACCCGGAACCGGACCTGGCCTTGATTGATTACCATTGCCCGATTGCGGAGTTGGTGGAGGCCTTTCCGCTGGTGCGACGCCTGGAAAAAGAGATGCTCGAGCGGGTCCTGGGCGTGCCCCTTGATCGTCAGGAGAAGACGTCATCCGGCCTTTACGAATGCCGCTTTACGCCACTCGCGGCATAGCCACACAGCGGGCACAGCGAAAAGGCGGGCACGACGTAAGAGTTCACACGGTCACACCACGGGCACAGCGGGTTGGGCG
>JAFBAP010000004.1 GCA_019247695.1 Verrucomicrobiota bacterium
CAAACGACCGACTGGCACAAACGGCGGCCCGGGCTCGCGGGCGTAACGGGTAACGCGTAACGCGTGGCGGGTGGCGGGTGGCGGGTGCATTTGCCGAGGTTGCTCTTCCCATGTCAGGCAAGGTCGCGAACGCCGTCAACGCGTTACCCGCTACCCGTTACCCGTTACCCGTTACCCGTTACCCGTTACCCGTTACTCTTCCTTCCCCTCGCCTTTGAGGCGGATGAGCACGTTGAAATCCTCCAGGCTCGTCACGTCCCCGAGGATCTGGCCACCGCTCGCGATTTCCTTGAGAAGCCGCCGCATAATCTTCCCACTACGCGTTTTCGGCAAGCCCTCGGCAAAGCGCACGTCGTCGGGCCTGGCAATCGATCCGATCCCCTTGGCGACGTGTTGCCGGAGCCGTTCTCCCAGTTCGGGCCCCGGAGTTTCGCCTTCTTTCAAAGTGACGAACGCGACAACCGCCTGGCCCTTGAGTTCGTCCGGGCGACCCACGACGGCGGCTTCGGCCACGGCGGGATGGCTCACCAGGGCGCTTTCGATTTCCGAAGTCCCCAGACGATGCCCGGCGACGTTGAGCACGTCGTCGATGCGGCCGACGATCCAGAAATACCCATCGTTGTCGCGGCGGGCGCCGTCACCGGAGAAATACATTCCCTTGATTTCACTCCAGTACTGCTTGCGGTAACGTTTTTTATCGCCCCAGATGGTGCGCAGCATGGAAGGCCACGGCTTACGGATGACGAGCTTGCCACCGACGTTCGGCGGCACCTCATTGCCCTGATCATCGACGATGGCGGCATCCACCCCGAAGAAGGGAAGCGTCGCCGTACCCGGCTTGAGCGGGGTTGCCCCGGGAAGCGGCGAGATCATGATCGCACCCGTCTCAGTTTGCCACCAGGTATCGACTATCGGGCACCGGCTGCCGCCGATGACGGTGTAATACCACATCCATGCTTCCGGGTTGATCGGTTCGCCCACGGTGCCCAAAACGCGCAGTGACGAAAGGTCGTGCCGGTTCGGAAATTCGTCACCCCAGCGGATGAAGGCGCGGATGGCGGTAGGCGCAGTGTAGAAGATCGTTACGCCGTTCTCTTCGATCAACCTCCAAAAGCGATCCTGCTCGGGCCAATTCGGCGCGCCCTCATACATCAGCACGGTTGCACCGTTGCAGAGCGGCCCGTAAACCACGTAGCTGTGGCCGGTGATCCAGCCGATGTCTGCCGTGCACCAGTAGATATCTTCCTCGCGCAGATCGAAGACGTATTTTGTCGTGACCGCCGTGCCCAGCAGGTAACCGCCGGTGGTGTGCAGAATGCCTTTGGGTTTGCCGGTCGAACCGCTGGTGTAAAGAATAAAGAGCGGGTGCTCGGCATCCAACTCTTCCGCCGGACACTCCGCCGTGACGTAATCCATTTCCCGGTGCCACCAGACGTCGCGTCCCTCTTTGATCGATATCTCGTTGTGGGCGCGACGAAACACGATGACTTTTTCGATCTGCTCGTTGTCCTTCAGGGCTTCGTCCACATTGCGCTTGAGCGGGACGATGCTGCCGCGCCGGTAACCGCCGTCGGCCGTGATCACCATCCGGGCCTCGCTGTCTTTGATGCGATCCTTGATGGCTTCCGAGCTGAACCCGCCGAAGATGACGGAGTGAACGGCCCCGATCCGCGCGCACGCCAGCATCGCAATCACGGCTTCCGGACACATCGGCATGTAGATGATGATGCGGTCGCCTTTCTGGATTTGGTGGCGTTTGAGGACGTTGGCAAATTTGCAGACCTCACGGTGCAACTGCTGGTAGGTCAAGGTCCGTTTTTCCCCAGGCTCCCCTTCCCAGATGATGGCCGCCTTGTTCCGGCGGGCACCGGTGAGGTGGCGATCAAGGCAGTTCTCGGAAGCGTTCAGCCTGCCGCCGACAAACCACTGGGCGAAGGGCTCGTTCCATTCGAGCACCGTTTTCCATTTCTTACGCCAGACCAGCGTCTCGGCCGCCTGCTGCGCCCAGAACTTTTCGGGGTTCTTGACCGACTTCTGATAAAGCTCCTGGTACTCTTCCAGGCTGGAGATATGGGCCGTTTTCGCGAAAGCCTTGTGGGGCTTGAAAACACGGTTCTCAACGAGGTGCGATTCGATGTTGTTGCTCATGGGGCGAACTAAGGATCGGAGAGTCCGATGATTTGCTGGTTGAACGTACGCTCACCAGGGCGTCCGGCATCCGGAAAAAAAAGAGCGTTCGGCCTTATTTCAAAACTTGATGACCGGCGAAGGATACGGCTGGACCGGTTCATCAGCGAGAAAGACGGCTCAGAGGGCGGCTTCCCCGCGTTCCTCGGTTCGGATACGCACGGCCTCCTCGATCGGAATCACGAACACCTTGCCATCCCCGATCTTCCCGGTTCGCGCTGCCTCGACGATGGAGTGCACAGCCCGTTCCACGCGGTCGTCCGGAACGACGATCTCAAACTTTACCTTCGGAAGAAAATCGACCGTATACTCACTGCCCCGGTAAATTTCCGTATGGCCTTTCTGGCGCCCAAACCCTTTCACTTCGCTGACGGTCATCCCCTCGATGCCGATTTCAGTCAAGGCCTCCTTCACGTCTTCCATTTTGAAAGGTTTAATGATCGCCTCGATTTTCTTCATACCTGATCCATCTTCAAACACCGCTTGACAAAAGGCAAGGCGAACAGCCCGCCGCGCGGAAGAATGCCACGGATGAAGACGGGTGTCGGGTGTCGGGTGGAGTTCGGAGTTCGGAGTTCGGAGTTCGGTCACACGGCGGCCGCAGCGGGTGTGGCGTGCACAACGTAAGAGTTCACACGGCGACCACGGCGGGCCACGGCGAACACGGCGGGAAGAGGAAGAAGGGGGGAAGAGTTCGGAGTTCGGAGTTCGGAGCGGAAGAGAATGCCACAAATGCCACAAGCGGAAAAATGCCACAAATGAAGAAGCGCGGGCCTGGCTTTCCCCTTCTTCCCGCCGTGGTCGCCGTGGTTCGCCGTGTTCGCCGTGTGAACTCTTACGTTGTGCACGCCACACCCACTGTGCCCGTGGTGTGCCGAACTTTCTAACGTTCGGCGGCCAGGCCGGCGATGACGTCCGGCAACAGGCCGTGCTCCGCGGCTTGAATCCGGGCGTGCAGGCTGCCCGGCGTGTCTCCGGGAAGCACGGGGACCTGCCGCTGAGCGATGATCTCTCCGGTATCCATGCCCTCGTCGACGTAGTGAACCGTGCAACCGGCTAACGTCTCACCAGCGGCCAGGGCCTGCTTCCAGGCTTCCAACCCCGGATACTTCGGCAGCAACGAAGGATGGACGTTGATGATCCGGCGGGGAAAGGCACGCAGCAAGGGTGCTTTAACCAGGCGCATGAAGCCGGCGAGAACGACGAGTTCGACCCCGGCTCCCTGCAACCGTTGCACCACGACGGCCTCAATTTCCGGTTCGAGTTTGGTCCGGAATCTGCCCGGCGGCACGTACAGGGCCGGCACCCGAAATTCATGGGCTGCCGCAAGAATGCCGGCCTCCGGGACATCGGAGATCACAAGGCTGACCTGCGCATTTAACCGGCCGGCCCGGATCCGCTCCATGATGGCGCGAAAGTTAGAGCCCTTGCCGGAACCCAGGACGCCTAAAACCAGCGGATTTTTCATCCCCCGCTCATTTTCTGCAGGATGCCCGTGGTGGAAACACCGGGCACCATCGGGATGAGTTCGACGCGCGCACCGAGACGCTGAACGACGGCCACCTCTTCACGATTCAGCGTCTCCAGGGTGTAATCACCCCCTTTAACGTAAATATCCGGGCGTACCTCGGCCAACAAGGATGTGACCCTGGGTTCGTCGAAAATCACCACGTGATCGACTGCGCTGAGCGCCGCCAGCACTTCCGCCCGGGCCGCCTCCGGATTCAGCGGGCGCTTCGGACCTTTGAGCTGGCGGACGGAGCCATCACCATTAAGTCCAACCACCAGAACGTCGCCTTGCCGGCGGGCGGCCTGCAGGTATCGAACGTGCCCGACGTGAAGCAGGTCGAAGCAGCCATTGGTGAAGACAAGCGTTTTGCCGGCGTGCGCCGCGCGAATCGACGCGGCTTCGGCCCGGGAAATAATTTTTGGGAGCGCTTTGATGCTTTTCAATTAGGGTTGTGGCGCAGATTTATCAACCTAACTCTTAACCACCGTTTGAGTTCCATGACCGATCCACGATTCGATGCTCTCGCCGAAGTTCTGACCGGGTTTTCGACGTCGCTGCAACCAGACGAGCACGTTTTGATTGAGGCATTCGACGTGCCGCCCGAAATCGTGATCGCGCTGATTCGGCGGGCCCGAAAACGGGGAGCCATCCCCCACGTCCAACTCCAGAGCAACCGGATCCGGCGTGAACTCCTGCTCGAGGCTCGATCCGAACAGTACCAGGCGCTGGCGGACTACGAGTTGAAACGGATGGAAAACGTGGACGCCTACATCGCCCTGCGCGGCAGCCATAACATTACGGAGGAATCGGACGTGCCGACCGAGCGGCTGCTGCTCGCCGCCAAACTCCTGAAGCCGGTGCTTGACCGGAGGGTTAACCAGACAAAGTGGGTGGTCCTGCGCTGGCCGACGCCTTCGATGGCGCAGATGGCGGAAATGAGCACCGAGGCATTCGAAGACTTCTATTTCCAGGTCTGCACCCTGGATTATCAGCGCATGCAGCCGGGAATGAAGGCGCTGAAGGCTCTGATGGAGCAAACCGATGAGGTCAGGATCCGGGGCGCCGGCACGGACCTTCGGTTCAGCATCAAAGGCATTCCGAGCATTACCTGCGGCGGACTGCACAACATTCCGGACGGCGAAGTTTTCACGGCGCCGGTCAGGGATTCCGTCGAAGGGACGCTGCAGTACAATACGCCTTCGGTTTACCAGGGCACAGCTTTCGACGGGGTGAAGCTCACGTTCAAGGCAGGTAAAATCGTCGAGGCGACTTCGAACCAGGCCAAGAAACTGAACGCCATCCTCGATTCGGATGATGGTGCGCGCTACATCGGTGAGTTCGCCCTGGGGTTCAACCCGTACATCCTGTATCCGATGCGCGACATCCTGTTCGACGAAAAGATTTCCGGATCCTTCCATTTCACGCCCGGCCAGGCTTACGAGCGGGCCGACAACGGGAACCGCAGTCAGGTGCATTGGGACCTGGTCTGCATCCAACGGCCGGAGTTCGGCGGCGGCGAAATCTGGTTCGACGATACGCTGGTGCGCAAGGATGGGCGGTTCGTCGTCCCTGGACCGGATGCGCTGAATCCGGAGCACTTAACGGGTAACGCCTAGCTGATAAGCGGTAGTAGCTCGTACCGGGTGCGGGCGGCTTTTCAAGGCCCCGAAATGCGGTGCCCGCTCCCGGTCAGGATGGCGTTCCGGTCGTCACCCGCTACCAGTTATGCGTCACTAAACGCCCGTTACTCCTCAGGGAGGAGCCGGTTAAACACGGGGTGGCGCTCCAGGGCCGGTTGATTCTTGACCAGGTCTGCACGCAAGCCGCCTTCAAACCAGCGCAGCCGTTCCTCAAAGGAACTTAACGGGATCGGTATCTCGCCGGGGGCGTAGCTGGCCGTGATCACGAGGCCGGTTTCGTGCCGCACAAACGTGAGCGTGGCTTCCGACTCGGTGAATTCAAATTGCGAACGGGCGCCACCCCGTTTCAGGTGGCTGAGGATTTCGCGCACGCTCACCGCGAAATCGATCAACGGTATCCATCCCCAACGGGCGCTGAAGTCGCTGGGCGGCGCGGCCAGGATCAGGTCGCCTAACGCTACCCGGAAGCGGAAATCGACCTCAGTGGCCTTTGCCAGGTCATCAGGGTCCGGGAACTCTTCGTACGGCGTCAGCAGCCGGTAACTCAGGTCCAGCATGGTAGTTGCCTCGTCTAACGGTCAGAAAGGAAACGCGGTAATCACGGTGTGATCCGGGGCGACCACCACGCGGAGGCGCGAGGCCGGTTCACCCTGAATGTCGATACCGATCTGCCGGCCAAAATCGTATTCGAAAACCGCCCCGGGCCGCCCATGGGAATTGACCCGGACCCGGCCCCTCGCGACGGCCTCATCGATCAGTTCACGAAGGTCCTGTACCGTGATGCCCTCGGCAAACTTGCCGGCGCCGGGTGCATCGCTGGCGGGCCAGTGCCGCGCCTGAATGTGGCGAATGGCCCGCCCGGTCAGGATCGCGACGCGGTCCACGTGCTGGAAATCCCGGCTGCCCCAATAATAATCGCGTGCGGTCGCCGTCGCGACGGGCCAGCGGGTCAAGCCCAAGAGGCCGAGGAAGAAGGATAAAACCAGGAGAGCTCTGGCCATGCTCATAAGTAAATAACCAAATTATGAATAACTAAATCAGACCGGCCGTTCTGTGCGCAGACTCGAGGGATGCGGCCGCGCCTCCTAGCCGCGCAGTGAATGAATCGCCCGAACCGGGTCCGTCGCACGGAAGATGTTGGTTCCCGCCACCATGACATTGGCTCCGTGCTGCTGGGCGATTGCAGCCGTCTCAGGATTGATCCCGCCGTCGACCTCGATGTGAAAGTCGAGTTTGCGTTCGGACCGGATTTGCGCGGCGCGCTCTACCTTGGCCATCGTTTCCGGCCGAAACGCCTGGCCGCCGAAGCCCGGGTTAACGGTCATGACCAGCAACAGGTCAATCTGGTCCAGGTAAGGTTCGATCCGATCGAAGCCGGTGGGCGGGCTAATCGCCAGCCCGGCGGTGCAGCCTTCCGCCCGGATGGCCTTCAGCGTCGCGGCGACATCATAGGAAGGTTCGATATGGATCGTGACGTTATCCACGTGCGGCGTGAACCGCGGGTAGAAATGGTCCGGGCGCTCGATCATCAGGTGCACGTCGAGGGGGACTTCGGCGATCCTCGCGATCGATTCCACGACGGCGGGGCCGAACGAAAGGTTATCGACGAAATGCCCATCCATTACGTCCAGGTGCAGCCAGTCAGCGCCGGCGCGCTCGATCCGCGTACACTCGTCGCCGACACGCAAAAAATCGCAGGCGAGCACCGAGGGAGCGATGATCACAGGTTTCTTATTCATGTTCTTCCTCTAAATTATGTCCTCCAGCGATGGAAGGATTGCTCGATTTTTCAAGTGACACATTTTTCATGGGGGAAGCCTTGCGCCAAGCCCGGAAAGCCGCCGCACGGGACGAAGTGCCGGTCGGCGCCGTGCTGGTCCGGAACGGAGATGTGATCGCGCGCGCCTGGAACCAGGTCGAAATGCTGCGGGATGCCACCGCCCACGCGGAAATGCTCGCGATCACCCAGGGGGAAAACGCGATCGGTGACTGGCGGCTGAGCGACTGCGATCTTTTCGTGACCAAGGAGCCGTGTCCCATGTGCGCAGGTGCTTTGGTCCTGGCACGCATCCGGCGCGTGGTTTTCGGCTGCGGCGATCCGAAAGGCGGGGCGGCGGGCGGCCTGTTAAACCTGCTGCAGATGCCCCAGCTTAATCACCGTTGCGAAATCACGGCCGGGGTCCGTGAACAGGAGTGCCGTGAACTGCTGCAGGAGTTTTTCCGGGCCCGGCGCCGCGGCGACTGATATCATTTCGACGGCCATGGAGATAAATTTTTTTGTCTTCCTTCCTAGGTGACCTTCCCTGCCAGCGTTACACCTATGAGACCGTATAAAGAGGCGGGGTCTAACGGGCCGGGAGAACATAGCCGAGGGTAAAGCCCTGAGCTTTACCCACATTGTTTGAGGGCAGCGCGGGGACAGCCGTGACCGTCTTACGGCCCGAAGGGCCAAGAGAACTTAGCCCAGGGTTTCACCCTGGGAAGGCGTTTTCCCTCCGACCCCGCCCTGAAGGGGCGGTAGAAAGCGTTGCCGACGGGTTCTGGCGCCCCTTCAGGGCTCGATCGTGATTTTACGGTTACCCAGGGTAAACCCTGGGCTATATTCCGGCGCTCCTTCAGGGCTGAAACCCGGTCGAAATTCCACCAGGATAATTATCCGAATGGTATAATGCGGCGGAGTTTTGCGGCGTAGCCGGAGAATCCCGCTGCTACAGCCGGCATCGCCCACCCATCTCTCAGAAGCGGTGGGCGAAGGAGACTAAATAATCAACATTGCATCTCCATAGGAAAAGAACCGGTAACGCGCGCGCACCGCTTCGCGATAGGCCTCCAGGATGAAGTCGCGCCCCGCGAATGCGGCCACCAGCATCAGCAACGTCGATTTCGGCAGGTGAAAATTGGTCAGCAGCTTGTCGACGCGGCGGAACCGGTAGGGCGGATGAATAAACAGGTCGGTCCCGCCGGGTCCGGCGCGGACCTCACCGTAGCGCGCCATCACGGTTTCCAAGACGCGGACGCTGGTAGTGCCGACCGCGAGCACCGTACGCGCCCGGTTGATCGTTGCAGCCGCCTCTGCACCCACATGAAAGGGTTCGAGGTGCATTTTGTGTTCCGTGACGGTTTCAACCTTTACCGGCCGGAACGTGCCCGGTCCGACGTGCAGGGTGACGAACGCGTGCGGCAAGCCGGCCAGCATTTCCCGGGTGAAATGCAATCCGGCTGTGGGAGCCGCTACCGCCCCGGGCTCCGCCGCGTACACCGTCTGATACCGCTCGTAGTCCGCCGCAGTGGGCGGCCGTTGCACGTAGGGCGGCAACGGCATCTCGCCGACCACCGCCAGATCGGGTGGACGCTCAAACTCAACGATCCGGTCTCCGTTCTCCTCTACCGCCAACACTCGGCCCGCCACCCCGGGCAACCGGAACTCGCGTCCGGCAGAAAACCAGCGCCCGGGCCGCGCCCAGCAGCGCCAGCGGGTCGGGCCCTGCTGTTCGAGGAGGAGCAGTTCGGCGTTTCGGTCCGGGAATCGGAGGCGTGCCGGGATGACGGCGGTGTTGTTAAGGACCAGCAGGTCTTCCGGATCGATCAGCCGGGATAGGTCCGCAAACGAGTGATGGCCGAAACTCCGGGTACGGCGATCAACGACCAGCAACCGGGACGCATCCCGCCGAGCGGCGGGATACTGCGCGATCAATTCCTCCGGGAGCTCATAGTCGTAGTCGGATAGCCGTAAGCTCATGGCAGGCTGGCACCCTGACGGCGCCGCGTCGACCCATCAACCCAGGTGGCTCGCTCATCACGAATTCTGCGGGGCGGGGCCAAGGCGGCGCCCGAACTTCCTGTCCAGGATCGGATTCCACTGCGCGAGCCGTCCTTCTTGATCTGCAAAAACCGGGTCGGCCGGATCGAGGATCTCGACGGATTGTATGCGGTCACCTTGAGCGATCTTCTGCGCGACTTCAAGGCCCCCGGTTACGGCGCCAAAGATGGTGTAGCCCTGATCGAGCATTTCGATGTGTTTCGGGTGCAACGCATCGATGGTGATGTAAAACTGCGAACCGTTGGTGTTGGGGCCCGCGTTAGCCATCGCGAGAACCCCAACCTGCTTATGGCTGAGTTCGCCGTTTGTTTCATTTTCGAAACGGTAGCCCGGGTCGCCCGCACCGGTGCCGAGGGGATCGCCTCCTTGGATGACAAAGCGGGGCACGACGCGGTGAAACGTCAGGCCATCGTAAAACCTGCGGTGAGCCAGATTAAGGAAGTTGGCCACCGTCACCGGAGCCTTGGCCGGGTACAACGTGGCCTGGATGTCGCCTTTGGAGGTATGAAGGATGATCCTGGTGTCCTGAAGCATGCCGGAACCCTCGACGCAGAGGCAGGAATTGCCAACCGGGATTTGGTTGGTGCGACCGGTTCAGCAAACCCGACGGGAAATTTACAAATCAGCCTTTGCGGAATGGGGATTTAACGCCTACAGGGGGGCATGGTGAAAGTCGGGCTCGTTCAGATGTCGTGCTCTCTCGATCCCGCCCGGAACTTGGAAAAGGCGATCCTGAAGATCCGCGAAGCGGCGTCCCGCGGGGCACAGATCGTTTGTCTGCAGGAACTATTTACCACGGTTTATTTCTGCCAGGTGGAAGACCACAAGTACTTCAAATTTGCCGAACCTATCCCGGGCCCCGCGACCGAACGCCTGGCTGCCGTGGCTAAAGAGGCGGGGATAGTGGTCATCGGATCGCTGTTCGAGAAACGGGCGGCGGGGCTCTACCACAACACGGCCGTGGTCATCGACGCAGACGGCACCTATCTCGGCAAGTATCGGAAGATGCACATCCCGGATGACCCGCTGTTTTATGAGAAATTCTATTTCACTCCGGGCGACCTGGGTTTCAGGTCCTGGCAGACAAAGTTCGCACGCATCGGCGTCCTCGTGTGCTGGGACCAGTGGTACCCGGAGGCGGCGCGACTAACCGCACTGCAGGGCGCCGAGATCCTGTTTTACCCGACGGCGATCGGCTGGCACCCGTCAGAAAAAGCGAAATTCGGCGAGCGCCAGCATCGTTCGTGGGAAACCATCCAGCGAAGCCACGCCATTGCCAATGGGTGTTACGTGGTCGTTCCCAACCGGGTAGGTCACGAAGCACCCGACGGGGGTGAAGGCATTGACTTCTGGGGTCAAAGCTTTGTCGCCGACCCCTCAGGCGAAGTCATCGTGAAAGGGTCCGTTGAGAAGGAAGAGGTGTTGGTTGCGGGCATTGATCTGCAGGAACTTGACCAACAGCGCACCCACTGGCCGTTTTTGCGGGACCGCCGGATCGACGCGTACGGTCAGCTCGTGCAGCGCTACCTGGACTAGCTCGGACCCTGCAGAATGAATGGCTGCCGGTCACAGGGACGGCCAAACCGTCCGGGGAACGTACCTTTAGATCTGTCGCGCGTATGAGCGAGGGCGCCCTCCCCGGATCACTTCGCCCGTCCAGCCCGGGATCGCCGGCGGCGGCAGGGTACCGGATGCCTGCCGAATGGGAACCGCACGCCGCTACCTGGCTTTCCTGGCCGCGCAGAGAGGGCATCAGTTTTCCGGACGCCTACGACGAGGTGATGCCGGCATTTCGCCGGATGGTGGACGCCTTGCGCGAGTCGGAGCCGGTCCGCATCAACGTCCGGGATGCGCAGCACGAGGACGACGTACGCAGGGTCCTGGCCGGCATTGACCTGGCGCACGTGCATTTCTTCCGTATCCCAACCAACGAACCCTGGTGCCGGGATCATGGCCCGATGTTTATCAAGAGAGACCGGGACCGCTCCGTGGCGATCGTCGATTGGAATTACAACGCGTGGGGCGGGAAATATCCACCTTACGATCTGGATGAAGTCGTGCCGGTTCGCATCGCCGAACAACTTGGCCTTGAGGTGTTTTCGCCGGGGTTGGTCATGGAGGGCGGTTCGATCGACCTGAATGGGTCCGGATCGATTCTAACTACCCGGGCCTGCCTGCTTAATCCGAACCGGAATCCGGCCCGGAACAAAACTGAAATTGAACAGGCGCTAAGCGATTACCTGGGCGTGCGGCACTTCCTGTGGCTGGGAGACGGCATCGACGGAGACGACACCGACGGGCACATCGATGACATCACGAGATTCGTGGCCCGAAACGTGGTCGTGACGGCGGTTGAACCGGACCGGCACGATCCCAACCACGAGCCCCTCCGGCAAAACCTGGACGCGCTCCGGACGTTTACGGCCGAAGACGGCAGCCCGCTGCACGTCATTGAGGTCCCGATGCCGCCGCGCGTCGAGAAACAAGGGATGCGCCTACCTGCAAGTCACCTGAATTTCTACATCGCCAACCGCGTTGTGCTTGTGCCGGCTTTCGGCGGCGGCTCGGATCACGTCGCAGCAGAGATCCTGCAACGCTGTTTTCCGCGCCGGCGGATAATGCTGATCGATTGCCGCGAACTCGTCTGGGGTCTGGGCGCATTCCATTGCCTGACCCAGCAGCAACCGGAGTAGAGGTAGAGCTCGGTCACACGGCGGGTTGGGCGGGCACAACGTAAGAGTTCACACGGCGAACACGGCGAGCCACGGCGAACACGGCGGGAAGAGGAAGAGTTCGGAGTTCGGAGTTCGGAGTTCGGAGTTCGGAGTTCGGAGTGGCATCATGGGCGCCGCCTGCCGGTGTCAAGTCCCGCGTTTCGGGTTCTTTTTCTGCGTTCTACTGCGTGTTCTGCGGATGATTCCGTCTTCCCGCCGGGTGAGCCTGACCCTTCAGGGAGATCGGACCCGGTTCTACGACGCCTCCGAACTCCGAACTCCGAGCTCCGAACTCTTTCCCCCTCTTCCCGCCGTGTTCGCCGTGGCTCGCCGTGTGAACTCTTACGTTGTGCCGCGCCTCCTACCCCTCACGGCCGTCTTCCGGCACAAGGCGCCTTGGCAGGACCACCGCAAAGGTGCTGCCCTGTCCGTACCGGCTTTCCACCGTGATGGAGCCGCCCTGCAACTCCACCAGCCGTTTGGTCAGCGCCAAACCCAGGCCGGTGCCCTCAAACCGGTGCGACGCGCTGGGTTCCAGTTGTTCAAAGGTCGAGAAAAGCCGTGGCAGGTCCTCCGGTTTGATGCCCCGGCCGGTGTCTTTGACCTGCAACTCGAAGCGGCACTCATCCTGCGGCGCAGCCGTCAGTTCCACCCGGCCGGGCGAGTCGGTGAATTTCACCGCATTCGACAGCAGGTTGTAGCAGATTTGCTTGAGCTTTTGCCCGTCCAGCGCGACGGCTCCCAACTCCGGCGCGACCGCCCACGTCAGGGTCACTCCTTTTTGGTCAGCGATGGCTTTGACCACCGCGCAGACCTCCCCAAGGGCTTTGGCCAACGGGAAGGTCTCCAGCCGCAGCTCCATTTTGCCGGCTTCGACCTTGGCCATATCCAGCACGTCGTTGATGAGCCGCAGCAGGTGACGGCCGCTACTGAGCACATCGCCCAAATAGTCTTTCTGCTTGGCGTTCAACGGTCCGGCCTTCTCGTCGGCCAGTACTTCCGAAAAGCCGATGATGGCGTTAAGGGGCGTGCGCAGCTCGTGGGACATGTGGGCCAAAAACTCGCTCTTACGGCGATTGGCCTGCACCGCCTCGGCCGTGCGTTCGCGCACGCGACGTTCCAAGGTTTCGTTGAGCGCCTTGAGTTCTGCTTCGGCCTCCTTGCGCTCGGTGATCTCGTGGATGGTGACGATGACGCCGGTGACCACCCCCGTGGCCGAGTAGAGGGGCCCTTCCTCGGCCGCGATCCACACGGGCCTGCCCCGGTGAGGCAGGGGCATCAGCGTATCCGGGCTTTTCAAGTATTCGCCGGCCAAGGCTCGCTCCAGGTGCGCATAAAGCCCCAGCGCTTCGAGGTGGGGGAACACCTCCAGCGCGTGCCGGCCGATCACGTCACCCGCCTTTGCCCCGCTCACCCTCTCCATGTAGGGATTCCACACCAGGTAGCGCAGCTCGCGATCCAGCACGATGATGCCTTCCTGGGCTCCCTGGATGATCTGTTCGTTGAAGCGGTTCGACTCGCGCAAGGCTTGTTCGGCCCGTTTACGCTCGGTGATGTCGCGGGCGATGGTGGCGGCCCCGGCGATCCGGCCGGCCCCATCGGCGATGGGCGACATGGTCAGCGAGACGTCGACCACACGGCCATTCTTGTGCCGGCGCACCGTTTCGTAGTGGCGCACGTGTTCGCCGCGTCGAAGCCGCGCCAGCAGCCGGGCTTCTTCGTCGAGCCGCTCAGGAGGGATCACTACCCAAATGGCTTGACCAACCGCCTCCTTGGCCGCGTAGCCAAACAGGCGCTCGGCGCCCCGGTTCCAACTGGTGATGGTGCTCTCGAGGGTTTTGCCGATGATGGCGTCCTCAGAGCCTTCCACGATAGCGGCGAGCCGGGCCCGTATCTCCTCAGCCTGCTTGCGCTCGGAGATGTCAAGCACCACCCCCTCCATGCGCAAGGGCCGGCCGGCCGCATCGTAATAGCCGCGCCCCTTGGCGTTCAGCCAGTGCACGGTGCCGTCGGGCCACACGATGCGGTACTCCACGTCGTAATTGGTGCGCCCGTCCAACGCGTGGCGTACTGCGGCGTCCACCCCCGCCCGATCCTCGGGGTGGAGCGCGGCCACGAATGTGTCGTACGTCACGGCCGTGCGAGGCGTCACGCCAAAGAGGGCCAGGCACTGCTCTGACCAGACCAACTCGCCGCTGCCCAAGTCCCAGTGCCACGGGCCCAGGCGGGCGCCGGCCATCGCCAGCCGCAGCCGTTCTTCACTTTGGCGCAACCGTTCATTGGCCTGCTGCCGTTGCGCCTCGGCCGTGTTGAGCGAGCGAGCGCCCAGCCAGACCAGGGCGGCAAACGCCAGGGCATTGGAGGCGGCGAAGACGGCCAGCCCAAACTCAGCGCCGTACCAGCCCGCGCGTTCGCCCTGGAGCCGCAGCCAGCCCAGCAGAAATGGTAGGCTCAACGCCACCGGAAGCATGCGCCGGGCCATATGGCCTCCGAGCGTGTGACCCGTGAAGGGAGCCATCAAGCCCTGCTCGGGTCGAATGCCGAGCACGGCCACCCCCAGCAGGACGAACAAGAGCGCCGTGTGCAATGCAACCGCCGAAAAGGGCGCGATCCGGTACAGCGCTGGCGCGCCGTAGGCGTAGCCGAGGAGAACAAGGCAGCCGATAAACACCCCGGCCAGAGCCAGGTGCTGAGAAGCCACCCCTTTGCCGTGCGACTCGGCCTTCATTCGCAACAGCGCCAAGCCCATGAGGATGGATTCGGCGGCGCTCACGGGCGCCATGCGGGCCGGGAAGGGGCCGCCGCCGGCCCGGACCGCCTCGGGTAAGAACAGGTCGTCGATGCCGATATCAAACCGGAACAGGTGCTCGCCCAAGCTCACCGCGCCCACCAACATCGCCAACCCGGCGCAGGCCTGCCCCAAAACCTTGCGCAACGCGCCCGGCGTCTCGGAGGGACCCGAAGGCGCATGGAGTAACCAAAGGGCGCTGCCCAGCAGGATGAAACACAGCGCCGTGCTGGGCCTCATCGGCGCCCAACCCGGCGCGACGCTTTTGAGGGCCGTAACATCCAGCGCCCAGCCCACCAGCACCAGAACGGCCGTGAGGACCACCAGGCAAGCGGCCGCCTTTGGCCATCCGGTCGATCTTGGCCGTTCAGCCGGCGCGGAGGGCGCGCCTTCAGATCGTCGCGCTCGCAAGGCCATGGACCGACTCACCGCCTCTCAGGGTGACGCAGGCGCGGACGTGACGACGGGGATTCTTGCGGAGCTGGATGGGGAAGCGTCCTTGGCAGCCGCACCGAAAGGTGCTGCCCCGGCCGTACTTGCCCTCGACGTCGATGTAGCCGCCCTGCAGCTCCGCCAGCCGTTTGGTCAGGGTTGCGCGGCCGCCCGGCTCTCGACGCCCGGCCAGGCGTTCGCCTTCGGTGTTTCGGTGCCCAAAAGGAACGTTCATGGCCGCAGACCCCCTTTAGGGCTGGTCAAGTCCCTCGCGAACTTTTTGGGCCAGCGCTTCGAGCCGGAATGGCTTTTGCAGGAAGGTCTCTCCGGCCACACCGCCGTGACGGTTCACCACCTCGTCCCCGCAGCCGCTCTGAAAAAGCACCTTCAAGCCGGGGCAGCGTTGGCGGAGCTCATCGGCCAGCTCGCGGCCGCCCCGGCCCGGCATAGCCGTGTCGGTCAGCAACAAGTCGATGGGGCGCGGGCCGGCCTCCGCCAGGTGCAACGCCGGCTCGGCGTCGGACGCTTCCAGCACCGCATAGCCCAGGCTCCGCAGCATCAAGGCGGTCGTAGTCCGCACCGGGCCTTCATCTTCGACCAACAGGATAGTCTCGCTGCCGCCGGGCGGCGGTGCGGCGGGGCCGCTTGGGACCGGTTCGGCAGGGGCTCCCTCCAGCGCCGGCAAGTGGATTCTAAAGGTCGTGCCTACGCCCGGTAGGCTGGAGACAGCCACGTAACCCCCGCTCTGTTGGACGACGCCGTGTACCACCGACAGGCCCAGGCCGGTGCCCTGGCCCACGGGCTTGGTCGTGAAAAAGGGTTCGAAGATGCGCGCCTGCACCTCCGGGCTCATGCCGCAGCCAGTGTCGGTCACGGCCAGCAGGACATAACGACCCGGCGAGAGCTCGGGGTAGGCTTTGGCGTCGCCGGCTTCCAATTCGATCTCGCGCGTCTCGATTGTGAAGTACCCCCCGTGGGACATGGCGTCGCGGGCGTTGACGGCCAGGTTCATGATCACCTGCTCCAGTTGGCCTGGATCGGCCCGCACGCAGCTAAGACCGGGCTGCAAGGCCGTCTGCAAGTGCACGTCTTCGCCGACCAGCAGGCGCAGCAACGTTTCGAGCTGGGTGACCAGGCCGTTCAGGTCCAGGACCGTGGGTTCCACGACCTGGTGGCGGCTGAAGGCCAGCAGTTGGCGGGTGAGCGCAGCGGCCCGTTCGGCTGCCCAGCCGATCTCGGCGAGGGAGCCCTGCCGGGGGTCCTCAGGGGCGGAGTTCATGGCCAACATTTCGCTTTGGCCCAAGATCACCAGGAGCAGGTTATTGAAATAGTGGGCCACCCCACCCGCCAGCCGGCCGACAGCTTCCAGCGTTTGGGCGTGGCGCAGCTGCAATTCCAACTCACGCCGTCCGGTGACGTCCTCGGCCACCCCGGCGATGCGGATCAGCCGGCCGGCGGCGTCGCGCACCGGGAAGGCCCGGTCGCGAACCCAGCGGACGGTGCCGTCCGGGCGCACGATGCGGTACTCTTCATCGTAGGTGCTCTCCAATCGGCGCACCCGCTCGCGGTCTTCCGGGTGAACAGCCTCCAGCCGGCTTTGGGGGGCCGCGTAGAAGTTGGCCCGCGCGCGGCCCCAGATCGCCTCATAAGCGGGGCTGACGTAAAGCAGCCGCTTGGTGGCCGGGTCGGTCATCCAAAAGGCGTTGTTGATGTTGTTGGCCAACTGGCGGAAGCGCTCCTCGCTTTCGCGCAACCCTTGCTCGATCCAACGGTTTTGGATGCCCAGGGCCAGCGAGTCGGCCAGCGCCATCAGCGCTCCATGGACCGCTGGCGGCAGCTCCTGAGCGCTCCAGAGCGCCAGCACGCCCACGAGTTGCTCGCCGGCGACCAACGGGTAGCCCGCAAACGCCGCCGCGACGTCGCTCTGCCTCCCGGCGGATTCCGGCCCGCGCGACTTGGCGTCCAAGGCAGCGTGGGCCAGCCAGGATCGCCGGGCCTCGGCGACGGCCCCCACCAACCCTTGACCGACCGCGAGCCGCTCCGCCGGCCCGGCTCCCCCGCCATCGATGCCAACCCCGGCCTGCAGCTCCAAACCCTGGTCGGCCTCATTCAGGGTCCACACACCCACCTGCGCCACCCTCAGACGGCGGTACACCGCACGGGCGCACATCTGGAGGACGTCGCGCAACGCCTCCCGGCGCGTCAAGGCCACGCCCACCTCAGCCACCAGTTCCGCCAGGCGGCTTTTCTGTTCCAACTCGAGGTTTTTCTGTTCCAGCTTGAGGTTTTTTTGCTCCAGCTCAAAGGTTTTCTCTCCCAAGTTGTCCACCAACCGTTGGCTGTACTCGCTCAAGACGTCGAATTCAGTGTGCGCCACCTGGGGCCGGCTCCGTCCCGTTTGCTGCAGGGCCGCATGCAGGGCGTCCAAGAGGGCCGCGGCCGACGCGGGCTTACGCAGGTAAGCGTCCGCCCCCAGCTCAAAAGCCAGCTTTTCGTCGCCCGGTGAGGTATAAGTGGCGGTGTAGATCAGCAAAGCCACATGGCGCCAGCGCTCGTCCTGGCGGATTTCGCGGCAGAGCCGGTAACCGTCGACGTTGGGCATCAGGAGGTCACAAAAGATGGCGTCGGCGGGCTGGCGCTCCAGCATCTCGAGCGCCGCGCGTCCGTCTGGGGCTTCGATCACCCGGTAGCCTTCGGGTTCCAAGACCGCGCGCAACAGCTTGCGGTCGGTAGCGTTGTCGTCGACGACCAGCACGTTCATCGGGCGTCGGGCGGGCGTTCCATCCTGGTCATGGCGGCCACGGCCTCGGGCAATTGGCGCGTGTGGATGGGCTTAACGATGTAGGCGCAGATGGTCATGGGCGGGTTTGGGCGTCGTTAGCCTTTCTAGCCTTTCAATGGGTAGGGCTTCAGCCAGCCGGCGACTCGGTGGGGCAGCTGGCGCGTGTCGATGGGCTTAGTCAGGTAGGCGTCGCAACCGGCCGCCAGCGCTTTTTGCTCGTCGCCTTTCATGGCGAAAGCCGTCATAGCCACGATAGGGATGGCCTGGGTGGCCGAGTCGCCTTTAAGGCAGCGCGCCAGCGTCAGGCCGTCCATGCCCGGCAGTGCCACATCCATGAGAATCAAGTCAGGCCGGATACCCGCGGCCAGAATCGCTCGGGCCTGCTCGGCATCGGCAGCTTGCAGCACCTGGTGGCCTGCAAACTCCAGCACCCCGCGGGCGAGCTTGAGGTTGATCGGGTGATCATCGACGATGAGGATGGTCGCGTTCATCCGGCCGTGCCTTCCCACCGTGCGACCGGGGGCGAGGGTACGAAGCCGCCGGCCACCCGCAACCGGTCGCCGGGCCGTTCATCGGCAAAGGGGGGTGAGAACCCGAGGGTCATCGCGCCTAAATCCTCTCGCACATCCATTTGATAACGCCGTTTGGCCCGCCTTCGTCGCGGGTTGTCCGCAGGGGAGCCACCAAGCCCTAAACCGCGCCCGAACCCTCCGCTCCTTTGTAGAATTCCAATATTAGCGAGCACAGCTCACGTCAATTAATAATTACAATAAAATGAGCAGCGTAAAGACGTCTTCCCGTCGCTCGGCCGCCGCGAGCGGCAATTGCTTGCGCCCGCGCTTCCAAGTCGACCAGGATCGACCAGGATCGTGCCGCAGGTTTGTTGACCCTTTTTCAGGGTCCGGTCGGGAACCGGCGTGCTGCACGTCCGTCCGCGCAAACCGGTGAGACGACGGTCGCAGCTCCGAACGCCGAATTCACCTGTTAGCCAAACGGTAGAACAAGACCCCGCCGAGCGCCAGGTAGAGGAAGTTAGGAAACCAGATGAGAATCTCCGGATGCAGGTGCGGATTATTCTTTACGTTGTCGGTGATGACAATGAAAATGAAGTAGGTAAACGCGACTATCAGGCTCATCGCGATTCCAACGGAGGTTTCGCGCCGTTGGGCGGTAATGGCCAGGGGAATGCCGACCAGGATGAACGTGATGACGGCCATTGAATTCGAGAACCGCTTGCTCATTTCCGTCCTTAACCCGACCCCGGCCTTCCCGGTTTGTTGCTCAATCGCATCCCGAAGCTGGCCGAGCGTGAGCTGGTTGGGCCGCTGGTTACTGGTCGCCTTTTGAATCAAATCCTGCAGCGAGATCGGCATGACGCCCTCGCGCAGGGTGATCCCGTAGCGCATCCGCTTCAGGTCATCAGGCGCGGCGTTATCCCGCTCTTCATACCGCGCATCGTAGATGTGCAAAAGAATGCGCTCGTTCTCCTTATCGACTTCCAACTGCCCCCGCCGGGCATACACAACCCGCATCGGCATCTGTTGCGCGTTCAGCTCAAAGATATGCAGGTCTTCGAGGGTAGAACCGTTCTTACGGCCGACATAGATCCGGCGATTCGGAAACTGATCGATCACTTCGTCGCTTCCGAACAGCGCCAGTGGGTCCTGGGAGGCCAGTTTGAAGACGGCTGATTTAAGCTGCACCTGGGCAATCGGCGCCATGTAGAGATTGATCCACAGGCAGATCCCGAAAAAGATCAGGGCGATGACGAAAACCGGGGCGCAGATGCGCAGGATACCGATGCCGTTGGCCCGCAGTGCAACGAGCTCGTTATCCGAGGATAGCTTACCGAAAACGAGCAGCACCGCCACCAGAATGCCCCAAGGGATCGAGTAAATCATGGAGAAGGGCAGCAGGTAGCCGAAAATGCTCAAGACATAACTCAGGGGCAATTGGTGGCTCATCAGGACGGTGAGCAGCTCGCGCATCGCGTTGCCGAGAACGAGCATCAGGCTGATCACGCTCACCGACCAGATGACCGAACCGACAACCTGTCCGGTTAAGTAACGATCGAGAATTTTCATGGCGTCACACGGTCACACGGCGGGCACAACGATTTGGCGGGCACAACGTAAGAGTTCACACGGCGAACACGGCGGACCACAGCGAACACGGCGGGAAGAGGGGGGAAAGAGTTTGGAGTTCGGAGTTCGGGGTTCGGAGCTCGGAGGCGTCGTAGAACCGGGGCCGATCTCCCCCGAGGGTCACGTTCACGCGGTGGGAAGACCGAATCATCCGCAGAACACGCAGAAGAACGCAGAAAAAGATCCACGAAACCGGAGCTTGACACCGGCAACTCGCCCCCATGATGCCGCTCCGAACTCCGAACTCCGAACTCCGAACTCCGAACTCCGAACTCCGAACTCCGAACTCCGAACTCCGAACTCCGAACTCCGAACTCCGAACTCGTTCG
>JAFBAP010000005.1 GCA_019247695.1 Verrucomicrobiota bacterium
GGGCACAACGACAGAGTTCACACGGCGAACACGGCGAACCACGGCGAACACGGCGGGAAGAGGAAAGGGAAAGAGTTCGGAGTTCGGAGTTCGGAGTTCGGAGTTCGGAGTTCGGAGTTCGGAGTTCGGAGCGGCATCATTGGGGGCGAGTTGCCGGTGTCAAGCTCCTGTTCCGTGGATCCTTTTCTGCGTTCTCTGCGTGTTCGGCGGATGATTCTGTCTTTCCGCGGTGTGAACGTGCCCGTCGGGGGAGATCGGACCTGGCTCTACGACAACTCCGAACTCCAAACTCCGAACTCCGAACTCTTTCCCTTTCCTCTTCCCGCCGTGTTCGCCGTGGTTCGCCGTGTTCGCCGTGTGAACTCTGTCGTTGTGCCCGCCACCCCCGCTGTGCCCGCCGTGTGACCGTGTGAACTCTTACGTTGTGCCCGCCACATCCGCTGGGTTACCCGTCAACGAAATCTTCCCCCCCAGGCTGATCCGGCCGGTGGTGACCACCGCGGCGCGTAAGCCGCCACGGCCTTTCAGGAGGGCCTCAGCCCCGGGCGCAAACGCCTGATCCATCCAATAACATGGGCGGCATTCGTCCCGGCCGAACACCCTGACACCGTCCAGGGTAAATTCGCGGCCGATCAACTCGTTGAGGCGCACACCCCGGGTGACCACGTTGCGCCGCAGGACGCCGGGTCCGCGGTCACGTACCCCGAGGCGATCGCACAGCTCTTCGAACACTTCGGCTTCAAACAGTGTGATCTGCCCCTTGTAATCCGGTTTATAGTTGAAAAAGCGGTCGCCCACGATGCCGCTTTGCGCCACGCACTCGACGCTGGATAGAGAATGCAACGGGTGCTGGTCCGGAGGCTTTCCGTGGTGGCCGAAAAAGTTGTGGCCGGGCGAAACAAAAAGGTACACGACTTCACCGAGGATGGTTACCACGAACCACTCTAAACAGTTATGCCTGAGCGTTCCATACAGGATTACGGCGTGCAATGGTATTCCCGAGGGTCGGCGCCTGAGTTCAAGCGCGATCACCTGGCCGTTGAAGAACCCCTGGAAATCCGGGTAGCGTTCACGCGCAACGGGGTCGCGGTAACCAAACCCGTTTCGGTGACGATGCGCACCCCGGGACACGATCCGGCTCTGGCGGTGGGTTTTCTATTCACTGAGGGAGTCATCCCGAGTCCGGATGCGGTGACGGGCGTTGAGACGAGCCCGGAACGCGGCGCGTCAATCGTCGTGCACCTGAATCGGCCGGTTGCGTTGAAACATTTGGAAAGGAACTTCTTCGCCGCCTCAAGCTGCGGAATCTGCGGCAAAGCTTCCTTGGAAGCCGTCAACCTGAACCGGGAAGTGATCCTGCCCGAAGGACGGCCCCGGTGGGGCGTTGCTGACCTCATGAAGATCCCCGAGCAGGTCCACGAAGCGCAATCCACCTTTCGCGCCACCGGTGGGCTGCATGCCGCGGCCTTGCTGGGTGCCGGTCGCGAACTATGGGCGGTTTATGAGGACATCGGCCGCCACAACGCGGTAGACAAAGTCATCGGTCATGCGTTGATCACCGGCCGGCACGATTTTTCCGAGGCGTTGCTTTTTGTGAGCGGCCGCGCAGGGTTTGAACTTGTGCAGAAAGCGATCATGGCGGGCATTCCGGCCATGGCTGCCGTCGGCGCCCCGTCGAGCCTCGCAGTGGACCTTGCCCGCCGTTACGGGTTTACCCTGGTGGGCTTCCTTCGGAATGGCCGGTTCAACGTTTACTCCGGTTTTACCCGGATCGAAAACGGCATTCCGTGCAAGCTGTAGCGGCGGCGCCGTGACTGCACCGGTCACGGGCACGGCCGGCGACTTACTTCCTTGCCAGCGACCGCTGGCGCCGGTGGGCGCGCAGCAGGGTAAAATGGACGCGTTTTCGATGTCCAAACCACCAGAGTATCAGGGGTGAGAAAAGTGCGCAGGCGCCCGCATACAAGGCCAGGACTATCCAAAATATTCTGGCAGGGTTCACAGTTGCATTGTCATGCAGTGCGCGCCACTTGTCGATGTTATTCTTGGTATTTGTGGATATTATCCGTATCGCGGCAGGATGGAACGGTCTGGTTTTTGATGGAGTTTATGCCCGTCGCGGGGCGACCCGCCGGGCCCGGCCCTGCCCTACCCGCGGCCGCCGCCGCCTCAGAGGATGTCGAAGGTTTTGACCAGCCCACCCTCAAACCGGAAACGATGATGAACCGTTCGATCGGTGAGCAGGCCGCCTTCCAGGTCACGCACGACCTGGTGGACCTCGACCACGACATCATCGTTTTCGCCTTCGAAGCGTTGCGGTTCGACCCTTGGATTGATCTGCCGCCACTGGCGCGTCCAGTAATCGTACACGGCGCCCCGGCCTTGAACGGTTCCGCCTTCCAGCCCGTTTGCCCAGACCACATCCGGGTGCAGCCCGGACACGGCCCGTTCGATGTCGCGGCGGTTAAAGGCTTCGTAGAGCGCCCGTAACAAGTCGTGCTTTTCAGCCATGAGCACCCTTGAACCCGCCGGCGCACCGCTGCAAGCGGATCGTCTATTCGTGATGAAAAGTGAAAAGGAGGAAGTTAGAAACCGGCGCCGTCAGCGGACCCGGAAATCGGCGGGCTTCATTTGGCCGGCCGCGTCAACTCCGGACGGCGCATCTCGCCGCAGATAAAACGCAACGCCTCGGGCAACTCAGCGCGCCAGACCGCGAAGTCATGGATGCCGGCGGTAACCCGCATTGCCACCGGGAACTTGTGCTCACGCATCATTTTATAGACCGGCCCGATCTGGGTCTCGATGTCGAAGTCGTCGTGGTCCCCGGAGTTGATGTAGAGCGCAATCGGGAGGCGCTTGGCGAAGAATCCATCGATTAATGAAGGGTAGTTGACGCGTTCCCAGACCTCCCGATCGAAGGGGCTTCCGAACACATCCCCTTTACGGGCACTGCTCGTGGGCGGCGGTTCCGGCACATAGATCGCCGGACTCATCAGGAGCGCCGCGCTGAAGCGTTCCGAGTACTTGAGGATGAAGCGGAGGGCACCGTATCCCCCCATGGAATCACCCCCGATCCCCCACCCTTCGCGTTCAGGGATGACGCGAAACGTGCGCTCGACCTCGGGGACAAGGTCCTGAATGAAAGCGGTCTCGATCTTTTCCTTCAGGTCCAGGTACCAGTTATCTCCTGATCCCGGCATGATAATCAATACCGGCGAGATCTCCCCGGAGCGGATGAGACGATCGGCCACCGCGTTGATCTGACCTTTGGAAACCCAGGCATTCTCGTTTTCGCTGTAGCCGTGCAGCATGAACAGAACCGGGTAGCGCAGGTCCGAATGGTCGTAGCCGTCGGGCAGGTAAACGTTGTAGCGCCAGTCCCGGCCGAGCGCCTGGGAAAAGAAGCTGTACGCCAGCACCTGACCGGCGCTCACGGTTCCCTGAATGGCTAAGCACGCAATAGCCACGACGGCGAGACGGGCCGCCCACCCCTTGATTTCCGTAACTGAGCTTCGCGCCATTTCAAACGGCACGACCCGAGCGGGTTTAGGGGGAATCATCGAGCGTGGGTAGCTTAAGGACCCCGTGCCGTCAACTGATTTTGCGGGGCCACCTACCGGCTGGCGATGGCGAACGGGCGGTTGCGATGGTAGAACATCCATGGCCCGGACGGCACCTCCGAGACCTCGACAAATCTCCAGTCGCACACGTCCTTGTTGGCCAACCCGAGGTAGTCGCGAACCGCGGGCGAGACGTCCAGGCCGGCACCTTGGTTCAGGTTAGGCCGGGGCCGCTCACGCCCGAAGACGTACTGCCAATGGTCAGTCCGGAACGGCCCGCAATCTTCCCATTGGGCATAACAAACGCGGTTCCCGTGCCGGATGGCGATCCAGCGGTCCTTCAACACCGTCTGGCCGTCCCGTACAAACGTCTGCCGGAACCAGGGGATGATGTAGGGGGCTTCCCGCTTGGTGTGATGCCGTTCGATGTCGTTGTAAGGCAAGGCAAAGTAGAAAGGGTTTTGACGCGGCACAAAACTAACCGGCATGAAATTGCGCCGGGCCCAGGGATTGGGGGTATCGTAACCGCCGTAGTTTGCGCTCCAATGCTTATCCCAGGCACTCTGCCGGTTCGGAACCGGGTTACGCATCGACGCATATTCGCCGACCCAAAAGATCGTCGTCACGATATTCATCTTCCACGGGTAGCGCCCGGAGTCGCCACTCAGCAGGTTGAACCCGGCGGGCCGGGAGTATGCCGGGACGAACCTCGGCGCGGTACGCACGTTCAACCCGGCGAAACGCGGGGTTCCGGGGACGGGCATCGATGCGGTACGCAGCTCGGAGCCGGCGCGGCGGGGGTTGGCCGGTACGGGCGTAGGCGCAGCCCGCAGAGCCGATCCGGCGCGCGGGGCCTTGCTCGGAACCGGCGGCGCGCTGCGCGGATCCGGTCCGGCCGATTGAGGATGGTCAGGAACGGGCGTCGGTGCGGCCGGGCCAGAGCCGCTCGGGCGGCGCGCCGGCAAGGCGCGCCGGACGGTGGTCTCCCCGGTGGGCTCGCGCAGGATGGGTCGATCCACGAGGGGGCTGGCGTTGGCGTACCGCGGCTCGGAACCATCGTTGCGTGACGCGGAAGGGTTGGACGCCGGCTTGGCCGGACGCCTGGCGGCCTGCGGGCCAGGCTTTGAACCCTGCGAGTCGCGTTTCAAAAAGCGGTTCGCGTGCCAGGTTCCGGTGGTGTCCGTGGCGGCATTTTCGGCTGCAGGGTCCAGAAAGCGCTTCGGCTGCCACGTTCCGGCCGCATCCGCGTTGAAGGCGTCGCCTCCGTAGCGGTTTTCGCCGGAGGTGACGGCAGTGCCATAGCACATCATCAAACCCAACAGTAAGAGGGAACGCCGCATGCGGTTGGCCCATTCCTTTTAGGGACAAGAGCCTGTTTCCGGCAAGCCCTTTCTGCGGATTGAAGGCCCGAAAAAGGCGGGGCCAGGGCAACCGCATCATCGGGCCGCGGCGTCGAACCGTTTTCCGCCTGCCGGCGACATGCGGCAAGGACCCGCCGCCGGCGCCGTCCGCGGTAGAAATGTCTGCGTTGCCGGGTCTGCGAGCGTTGCTACGTTAAGGCCATGTTTCGACGATGGCTGATCGGTCTGGTGGCATTGGCGGCGGCAGGTAGCTCCCTCGCGGACGATCTGGTGAGCTACGAAGCGGTGCCGGACGCCGTCAAACGCACGGTTGAAGCGAATCGCGGCGCCGGAACGGTGCAGCAGGTCGAGGTATTTCCCTTCGGGAACGTCAAGCTGTACAGAGTGCAGGTCGCCGTCAACGGCGTGCCTGAGCGCGAACTCCAGGTCGCTGAGACCGGCAAGCTGATCCGCTTCGACGAGTTCGGCACATCGCCGGCGCCGGATCAGGACGACGGGGATGATGAGAAGGGGAATTAAGCGTTCAGGTCGTGAATCGTGTTCCAATTCCGGAACAGGCGCAGATCGCCGGGGCGAAGCGGGTAGGGTTCGACGAGCGACGCGCGGACCAACCTTTCCACCAAGCCCTGAAGCCTGAACTGTCCGGCATCCAGCGCCGCGTTGGCCGCGCTGGCCGCGGTGCGGGGATAAACCGCTGCCAGGGGCTCGTAGTGACCCGGGCTGCGGGGAACGGCTCCCCTCCCCGTCTTGCACGCCTCAAGCACCCGGGCAAGGAACTCCGTTTCCATGAAGGGCAGATCGATGGCGAGCACCAGCAGCCAGGGGGTGGTGATTTGGTCGAGGCACGTCGCCAGGCCGCCCAGCGGGCCCCGGGACGGCAGACGGTCGGCAATGCAGGGAAGCGCTTCCGGAAAGCCGGGCCGCCGCGGACCGGAAAGGAAAATCTCGGCCGGTTCCAGCGCCTGTAAGAGCTGCAATTGGCGCTGCCACATCAGCAAGGGCTGCGAGCGTGCGTGCCCGCCGGGCGCCGGCAGCAACGCTTTGTCGATGCCCATGCGGCGCGAGGCGCCTCCGGCGAGCAGGACGGCGCTGAAGGCAAAGGGCATGCGCATGAACATAAACGGGCAAAGCCGGGGCCGGCTCCGGAGCACCATCAATTCCGCACCCCGGGGACGCAAACTTATGAACTTATGCTTTACGGAACGCGTTTCCCGCCTTGAAGTCATGCTTGAGCATGCATAACCGAATCGATTCGACTTTCGCCCGGCTGCGTCAAGCGGGCCGGAGTGGGTTCATGGCCTACATCACGGGCGGCGATCCCAACCTTGCCGTCACGGTAGAGATCGCGCGGGAACTGGCGTCCGCAGGCGTCGATTTTCTCGAGATCGGCATCCCGTTTTCGGACCCCCTGGCGGACGGTCTGGCCAATCAGTTGGGAGCTCAGCGGGCGCTCACGGCCGGCACGACCGTGCGCGGGCTCCTGAAGTGCATCGCACAGATCCGGGCTTCAGTTTCCACGCCGATCATTCTGTACACCTACCTGAATCCGATTTTCCAATACGGATTTGCCCGCTTCGAAAACGACGCCGCGGAGGCCGGTGTGGACGGGCTTTTACTGCTCGATTTCCCACCGGACGAAACGCTGCTGGATGATCCAGGCGGGCAGCGGCTCCACCGGATACGTCTGATCGCTCCGACCACGGACGAGGCGCGCGTCGCCACCATCTGTGCCCGGGCCAGCGGGTTCATCTACTACGTTTCGCGCGAAGGAGTAACCGGCGAACGGAGCGCATTGGATGGCTCCATCCAGGATCGGGTCGGAAAGATCAAGCGGCGTACCGAGTTGCCCGTTGCGGTCGGGTTCGGGATCTCGAACCCCGAACAGGCGGCCACCGTGGCGAGGATTGCGGACGCGGTGGTCGTCGGAAGCGCCATCGTTCGCCGCATCGGCGAGGGCGCGGCCCGGCAGGACCTGGCCCGGGAAATCGGCGCGTTTGTGCGGCCGATGACCCAGGCGGTCCACTCCGCGCGTTCGCAGCCGGGCAACAACGCGTAATGCCTGCTGGAAACGTGCGCCTGCGCGTTACGCGTCAGCCGCTACCCGTTACGGGACCACGTTCGGAAACAGACGGCGGCACTGTGCGGAAACAAAGGGATAATTCCAGCGTTCGCCCTGGAGGGCCTTGATGATCCCGATGAACCAGAAGATCAGAAAGAGCAGGTGAACCAGGGCATGCACGAGCATCAGCGACGGCACCAGGACAAAATGGAGGACCGGCAAGATCGCGGCGATGGAAATCAGAACGGTCATCCCGATGTTGAAAACGAACCACGTGCCGCCATAAAAAATGGATTGCACGGCCCAGTACCGGACGAACGCATCCTTTTTTTCGATGAAATAGAAGACGATGCCGCCCAAAAGGATAAAGATTGCGCAAAGCGCGGCGGCGAGGTTGGCGGGAATACCGGTGGTGTTCCCGGTTGAAGAGATCGGCTCAGCCATAACGGTAGTATACACCAGGATCGTGCCCGATGGCGATTACCGTCCCGCGGGCAAGATTTCGCGTGCGGCGGAGGATGGGCGGCGCTAATTTCCGCGCTTTATGTTAAGCGCCGGTATTGTGGGACTGCCCAACGTGGGCAAGTCAACTCTGTTTAACGCCATCACCCGGACGCGCAAGGCCGAGGCTGCAAATTACCCGTTTTGCACGATCGAACCCAATCAAGGGGTGGTGCAGGTACCCGACGAGCGCCTGGAGCAACTGGCCCGGCTTTCGCGCTCTCAGAAGGTGGTGCCTGCGGCGGTTGAATTCGTGGATATTGCGGGCCTGGTGCGCGGGGCCAGCGCGGGTGAAGGGCTCGGCAACCAATTTCTCAGCCACATTCGTGAGGTAGATGCCATCGTGCAGGTGGTTCGATGCTTCGAGAGCTCGGACGTTCATCACGTTGCCGGATCGGTTGACCCGATCCGTGACATTGAGGTGATCAACACGGAACTGGTCCTCGCCGATCTGGCCACCGCCCAAAAACGGGCCGAACGCATCCAGAAACAGGTGCGCGCCGGTGATAAACAGGCCAAAGCCGAAACGGCCGTCCTCGACAAGCTGGTGCCGCACCTTGACGCGGGTAAACCGGCGACGACGCTGGAATTGACCCCGGAGGACAAGGCGCTGCTGAGAACGTTTTTTCTGCTCACGTCGAAGCCGACGATTTTCGCCTGCAACGTGGCGGAATCAGACCTTACCGCCCTGGCCGAGGGCGGCCGGGACGTGGCCGCGGCAAAGCACGTCGGCCAGGTGCAATCGTACGTCAGCACGCATCTTGCCACGGAAGCCGTCGTGATCAGCGCGCAGATCGAAAGCGAATTGGTGGACCTCTCCGAGGCGGAGACGGTGGAGTACCTGGCGGGCCTCGGGGTAAAAGAGAGCGGTGCCGGCAACCTGATACGCGCCGTTTACCACCTGCTGGGGCTGCGCACCTATTTTACCACCGGCGAAAAGGAAACCCGGGCCTGGACGATTCGCGCCGGCGACAAGGCGCCCGCCGCCGCCGGCGTGATCCATTCCGACTTCGAACGCGGATTTATCGCGGCCGAAACGGTCGCGTACAACGACCTGGTCCAGCTCGGTTCCCTGGTGAAGGCGCGGGAAACGGGCAAGCTCCGCAGCGAAGGCAAGCAGTACGAGGTGAAGGATGGGGACGTCATCGAGTTCCGGTTCAACGTTTAGGTTCAGGTTCAGGGCGCAACGCGCAGCCGGGGGTTTACAGCGTAATGCTTCTGCGCGATTTTGGGCACTCGTAACGATGTTTTGCAGGTTTGTTCTGGCATGTTTACTCCTGGCCGCGCACGCCGAGGCCCACACGCTCCCGCAGGATTCTGAGGCTCCCCCGCCCGACATCCGCAAGAGCCTGGTTCGAATCACGACCGTTTCGCAGGAACCGGATTACCGGGTTCCGTGGAATCCCGGGAACGTCGGCGGCGGCGTCGGGGCCGGCTTTGTCATCGAGGGCGAGCGTATCCTCACCAACGCTCACGTGGTCAGCGCCGGACGCTTCATCGAAGTTGAGAAGGAAGATGACCCGAAGCTTTACCCCGCTGAGGTTCAATTCATCGGCAGCGACTGCGACCTGGCGGTCCTGAAGATCGCCGATCCCGGGTTCTTTAAAAACACGGCCCCGGTGAGCTTCGGGGGCATCCCGGCCATCCAGTCGAACGTGGACGTTTACGGGTATCCGATCGGCGGTGAACGCCTGTCGGTGACGCAGGGAATCGTTTCACGGATCGACTTCCAGACTTACACTTACTCGGGCATCGACTCGCACCTGGCGGTTCAGATCGATGCGGCCATCAACCCCGGCAATTCGGGCGGGCCGGTCCTGCAGGGGGGTAAAGTGGTGGGCGTGGCGTTTCAGGGTTATTCCGGTGAAGTCGCTCAGAACGTCGGGTACATGATTCCGACGCCGGTGATCCAGCGGTTTCTGAAAGATATCTCAAACGGCCAGTATGACGGCTACGTCGACTTGTCGGTTGACATTTTCAAGCTGGTAAATCCCGCCGACCGTCACGCGCTTGGTTTGCCGGACGATAATACGGGGGTAATGGTAAGCTCCGTTTCCGTTGCAGGAGCCAGCGCGGGAAAGCTCGAGGTCGGGGACGTGCTCCTGGCCATCGATGGCCACCCCGTAGCCAGTGACGGTTTTGTCCAGCTCGATGGTGAACGCGTCGAGATGGCTGAAATCGTCGAACGCAAGTTCAAAGGCGACACCGTCACGCTGAGCATTTTACGGGACAAGCAGCCGAAGACGGTCGACATCACCTTGTCGGGCAACTGGCCCTACCTGATGCAGGCCCAGCAGCACAGCCTTCATCCCCGGTTCGTCCTGTTTGGCGGTCTGGTGTTTCAACCCCTGAACCGCGCCTTCATGGAAGCCTACCAGATCGAGGACCTGCGGCTGCGCTACTTCTATAATTTCTTCGTCGTCGACGAGATCTATAAGGAACACCCGGAAGTGGTGGTCCTGTCCAATATTTTACCCGATCCGGTTAACGCTTACCTGTCGGAATTTCGGCTGCAGATCGTGGATAAGATCAACGGCCGGCTGATCAAAAACCTTAACGATGCGTCGGCCGCCTTCGCCGCCGACGCCGACGAGTACGTCATCCAGTTTCTGGGGAATAACCGGCCGGCCGTCCTGGAGCGAAAGGCGGTTGAGCAGGCGCGCGCCCGGATCAGGGCCAATTACGGGGTAAGCGTGGAGCAAAATCTTACAAACAGCTGACATGTTAACGACATTCCTGCGGCGCGGATCCGACGTCGCCGTTTCTACCTTCCGCGTTTGCGCCTTAACCCTCCTTGCCTCCGTCGCGGTGCCGGCCGCCGGCGGGGACGTGCCCGCGCTGGAAGCTACCCCCACGGAGCAGGTCGCACCGGCTTCGCAGAGCAACTCCGTCATCCGGGTAAACTCAACCAACCAGCCATACGACTTCTTCCGTCCGTGGAGCAAGAAGGCGCCCGCCAACCATCGCGGGCTCGGGGTGGTCGTGGCCGGGTCGGGGGTTCTGGTCGCCGCGGAGTTGGTCGGTAATTCCAACTACATCGAACTGGAGAAACCTGACACCGGCGAAAAGAGCACTGCCGCGATCCAGGTCGTGGATTTCGAGGCGAACCTGGCGCTGCTGCGCCCGGAGGATCCTGGTTTTCTGGCCGGATTTCAGCCGCTGGAGATCGATCCGGACGTTCGGGTCGGCGACAAGCTGGCGGTTCTGCAGCTCGAGGCGAACGGGACGCCGGTCTCGACTCAGGCGGTTGTCACCAGCGCCGAGGTTGGCCGCTACGAACTCGAAGACACGGCGTTTCTGCTCTTCCGCATGAGTTGTCCGCTGCAGGGCCGCGACAACAGTTTCACCCTGCCGATTGTCAAAGGCAACCGTCTGGCTGCCATCCTCATGCGCTACGACGCGCGGTCGCAGACGGTTGACGCGATTTCGAGCCCGGTGATCGCCCACTTTCTGACCGAGGCAGGCCGTGATCACTACGAAGGTTTTCCCCACCTCGGCCTGAGCTTCTCGTCCACCCGCGATCCACAACTGCGCCGCTACCTGAAACTGGATGAAGGTAACGGGGGCGTCTACGTCACCGGGCTGGATCCGAACGGCTCCGCGGCGAAATCCGGTCTGCGAGCCGGCGATGTCCTGTTGTCCGTGAACCATCAGAGCGTCGACGCGGACGGAAGTTACCAGGATCCCATCTACGGCCGTCTCTCCGTGATCAACCTGACGACCACGGTTCCTTTCGCCGGACAGAAACTACCCGTCACGATCATGCGGGACGGGGTGCGCCAGAACCTCGAGGTAAGCGTCTTCCACGTCCCGCCGGAGGACTACGTCATTGATCCCTACGTGATCGGGCGGGCCCCGCGGTTCTACATTTTAGGCGGGTTGGTGTTCCAGGAATTAACCCGGCAATTTCTGAAAGAATGGGGACCCAACTGGAATCGAGAGGCGCCACAGCGCTTCGTGTATTACGACCGGTATCAGGCGAACCTTTTTTCCACCAAACGCAAACTGGTGATCCTGACTCAGGTGATGCCGACAAAGGCGACCGTCGGGTACGAACGCTTGAATTACCTGGTCGTCAGGCGGCTTAACGGTGAGGACATCACAAACCTCGCTGACCTGGCCCGGGCCAGCCAGCACCCGATCGACGGCTTCCACAGGATTGAGTTTGAAGAGGATCCGCATATCATCTTCCTGGACGCAAACGAGGTGGCCGAACAATCGGGCGCGTTGCAGAAGCTCTATTCACTTCCCGCCATGCAACGCTTATGACCTTTGGGGCGATTTTCGATTGGGACGGCGTGATCGTCGACTCCTCGGCGCAACACGAGGCTTCGTGGGAGCGGCTGGCGGAAGAAACCGGGCTGCCGTTGCCGCCCGGGCATTTCAAGCGGGGGTTCGGGATGAAAAATGAATTCATCATTCCCAACCTCTACAAGTGGGCCGATCAGCCGGCCGACATCAACCGTTTATCCCTCCGGAAAGAGGAGCTTTACCGCGAACTTGTGGTCGAGCGCGGCTTGAGCCCGTTGCCGGGAGTGATCGCCTGGCTCGACCAACTCCGCGCGGCCGACATCCCGTGCGCGGTAGGTTCATCCACGCCGCGGCTTAACATCGAGGCGGTCTTGAAGGTGGTAGGACTTGAGAATCGTTTTCAGACCATCGTCACCGCTGAGGACGTCAAGCACGGCAAGCCTGATCCGGAAGTTTTTCTGAAAGCGGCCGAAGGGCTGGGCATTCCTCCTTCACGTTGCGTGGTGTTCGAAGACGCGTTCGTGGGCATTGAGGCCGCCGTCCGGGGCGGGATGAAGGTGGTGGCCGTGGCGACGACAAATCCGCTGGAAAGCCTGAGCAGGGCCGATCTGGCGGTGCACCGCCTGGATGAACTCACCATCCCCCGGCTCGAAGAACTGTTCCAAACCGGTCGCACGGCGGGCACAACGTAAGCGTTCACACGGTCACACCGCGGGCACGGCGGGTGTGGCGGGCACGACGGAAGAGGTTCACACGGCGAACACGGCGAGCCACGGCGACCGCGGCGGGAAGACAAATGCCACAAATGAGGGCCGCTGGTTAGGCACCCCTGAACCTATGCCGTCTTTGGCCCGGGGCGGCGGTTGGCAGTAACCGAGAACTTTAGTGACCATTAATCTCGCCGCCGCCCCGGGCCAAAGACGGCGTACTCCTTGCCAGGGGCTGAATTAAGGGTGGAGCATCGGGTGCCGGGTGATTTTGTCTTCCCGCCGTGTTCGCCGTGGCTCGCCGTGTTCGCCGTG
>JAFBAP010000006.1 GCA_019247695.1 Verrucomicrobiota bacterium
CCCGAAGGGCCAAGAGAACATAGCCCAGCGTTTACCCCTCGACCTGACCCGCAATTCTGCCACCGTCAAGCAAGACCCGGCACGCGCCACGCATCCGCGCGTCTCTCTATACCATTCCGCCGGCAATGGAGCTAAAATCTTGTCTTCTTTCCAGGCCCCTGCCGGTTTTATACCTATCATACCGTATAAATGGTCTAAACACGACGGGCGGGGAGACGGTTTGATGGCCTGAAGGGCCAAAGGAACATAGCCCAGGGTTTCACCCTGGGAACGGGTTCCTCCCCCGATCGAGCCCTCCTAAGGCGTCACGCCCGTACGCCCACCTTGACAAACGCCCGCCCCGCCGGGTTGGATTTGCTGAAGGGGCGGTAGAAAGCGTTGCCGTCGGGTTCTGCCGCCCCTTCAGGGCTGGATCGTGATTTGACGGTTACCCAGGGTAAACCCTGGGCTAAGTTCTCTTGGCCCTTCGGGCCGAAAGACGGTCACGGCTATCCCCGCGCTGCCCTCAAACAATGTGGGTAAAGCTCAGGGGTAAACCCTGGGCTATGTTCCCTTGGCCTTTCGGGCCGTAAGGCGGTCAGGGCTGTCCCCGCGCCGCCCTCAAACAACGTGGGTAAAGCTCAGGGATTCACCCTGGGCTAAGGTCTTCCGGCCCGTTGGGCCTAAGGCCGTCTCAACCCGCCACGGAGCATCCTCTGGCGCGGACACCCCCCTTAGCCGGCATTCTACCGGGATAACTCTCTGATCTACCGGGATAACTCTCTGAATGAATGTATCAGCCCAGGATTCACCGACAGCCATTTGATTAAGGCGCGCCACACCGGGCGTTGCTTTTGTGCCGGGACGAAGGCACTAAAAAGCTCGGATTACGGGAGGTGCTTGGCAATCCAGTTCAGGACGCGGGCACGACGCCTGGCCCGAAACTGTTCCATGCGGAGCCGTTGCTCGGGTTCGAGTTGACCGGCGATGCGGGCGAGGGCGGCGTCGATGTTAAGGTCGCTGTCGATCAGCGCCTGGCGACGCGCGTCTTTGGCTTTTCGGATCGCTTCCTCAATTTCGGGGCGAAATGCTGAGACCTGGGCCGGCGTCAGGTTAACCGCCGCTTGCATCTGGGCAATAAGTCGCGTCTCCCGAGTGTGACCTGATCGCCCGCCGATCCCGCGGCCCGGACCCATAAGGCTGAAAGTAAGGACCGATCCGCAAAGCCCGCCGATGACGAAAAGGGCAGCTAACGCGACGCTCAGTCTCCAGTAAACTCCCATACTGAGCCTGAACTGGCCACATCGCCGACGTAACTCGCGTCGTCAGAGGACGTTAGCGCATCGAGATTAAAGCCGACGACCGTCGCCAGGACGATCAACGCGGTCGCCACCGAAGCCAGCGAGGTCCGAGCCATGGCTCGCTCCTCGAGCAGACGGCGTTGGTGTTTCTGCCAAACCGACGCCGCAAAGCCGGGCGGTGCAGACCCTTCAGGCGACTGCCTGACAGTCGCATCACGCGCCCTGGCAAACCAAGCATCTAAATTCGCGTCGTTCATTTTTCCACTCGTTGAATCGCGGCCAGCAATTTCTGCCGCGCTCTGAAAGCCGTCACCTTGACTTTCGACGTTTTCCAACCGGTTAAGTTACCAATTTCCGCGACCGATTTCTCTTCTAAATACATCAACTGGATTACCAATCTCTCGTCAGGCTTCAGCGTGGCCATCAGCCGAAACAGCAGTTCGCGCACTTCTTCGGGCGAACGCTCCGGCGGCAGGGTGGCACCCTCGCGCAAATTGCTCAGTGCGGCTTGCTGCTCTTCGGTGAAGTCCGACCATCGATATTCAGGCCGATTCTTTTGCTTGCGCAAGTGATCGATACACGTGTTTACCGCGATCCGCGACACCCAGTGTTCGAACGGAACGTCCGAACGGAACTGATGAACCTTTGAAAAGATTTTCAGGAAAACCTCCTGGCACAGGTCTTCCTCCGCTTCCCGCCGGGGGAGATGGTTCCGGACGATTTTGAGTACCAGAGGGTAAAGCTGGGTGACCAACGACTGGGCCGCCGATTGCTCTCCCTGCCGGATGCGGCTGAGCAGGTCAGGGAGGTTCTCGTCGTGCATGTGGTCAGCTGAAACGCAACGGAGGTGCGGCGAGACGATCGCAGGCATTCATGTTTTCAGGGCCCCACAGGTCGACGCAGGATGGGCACGAGCGCCGGCCGCAGCCAGGTTTGGTGGTTTGCCTGAGCCTCGGCGTTGCTCGCCGTAGCTGCAGGGTGCCGGACTTATGGAAACAGCGTATGAACCAGAAGCAAGATCAGAAAGAGCACGCACAGGCTTTGAACCACCCAACGCACCCGCACGCGTGCGTCGGAAAAGCTCACCACCACCTCTACGAGGACCAAAATCAAGCAGGTCAGCACCCAGGTCAGCATGCCATCGGACTCTTTGACCTGCTAGAACCATGCCAAGTATGGCACCAACCGAGTTACCGAGGACAGCCGGCGAAGGACAACGACCGCGCCGGGGTGCAGGCCCGGCGTGCGAAATGCATCCTGCATGGCTCAACGGACAGGTTGCAATCTCGAAGGGTCGGGTCGGGCTCTGCGTCGGCATGGCACGCCTTGAGTACTCGTAACCGGGTAGTTTCCTGCCGTGGTTGGAGCCGTGCAACCCGGCCTGGACCGGGCCGGTTGCCTGAATCGGAGATACGGTGGATAAGTGGGATGTGGACGCGGCATGGAAGAAATTCTGCCGGGATGCCTCATATAGAATACGCGCGGTTCGCAAAAAAATTCTGACCGGCGGCGTATCGTGAGGGTTTGCGGAACGTATTTTTGACAAGCGGTATATTCGGATGGTTTGCACAATCAAGTTACCGGCACCAGCGGCATGCTGGCGGGCATTGATGGTCCTGGTTGCAGGCTGGTCGCTGGCAGCCTCTGCTCAGGTTCAGGACGGGCGTGAGCTCGTCAAAGCTTCTTTGATCGCCGACCAGAGCGCCATTCGGCCGGGGCAGACTTTTCGGATCGGCGTGTATTACCAGATGGCGCCCGGCTGGCACATCTATTGGAAGTACCCCGGCGATGCCGGGGTGCCGGCGAAGATTGACTGGAAACTGCCGCCCGGCTTTGAGGTGAGCGCCCTGCGCTGGCCGGTGCCCGTGCGCGATAAGGAACCCGGGGACCTCGAGGTTTTCACTTACCCGGGGGAGGTGCTTCTGTACGCTGACGTGAAGGTGCCGGCGCAGCTCCCGCCGGGGCCGGTACAGATCGGCGCCCATTCGGAGTGGCTGGTCTGCGAGCGCTTGTGCGTTCCCGGCAGCGCGGAGCTGAACTTGAGTTTGCCGCAAGGCAATGGAGGCGCGGTCCCGGCACAGCCGCTTTTCGAGCGTTTTGCCGGACGCACGCCCGGGCCGTTGCCCCCCGACCTAAATGTCCGGTTTACCCGGGACGGTAAGCAGTTGCGAGTGACCGCTGAAGGGGTGCCGGCGGGGGAACCGGTTGAGTTCTATCCCGTGCCTCCGGCGGGCGTTGAGTTGGGGCATGGGGTGGCTACCGGTAGCACGGTGGCATTCGAGGTGGTCAGCGAACCGCAACCCATCCAGCAGGTTCCGGGGCTCCTGTTGACGGGTTCGGGGGCGTCTCAACGGGCGTACGATGTCGACGGACAAGGCCGGCCAGGCGTCGTCGCACCGGGCCCGGCGCCCGCACCTCCCCAGAAAGACGCCGGCGCCGGCTGGAGCGGGCTCTTGCAGGCCCTCGGCCTCGCGTTCCTGGGCGGGCTTATCCTCAACGTCATGCCGTGCGTGCTTCCGGTGATTTCGCTCAAAATCTTCGGGTTCATTTCCGAAGCCGGGGAGGAGCCCAGGAAGATTATGCGTTTGGCCTTGGCCTTCGTGGCTGGGGTGTTGGGGTGCTTTCTGGCGTTAGCGATTGCAGTCTGCGGTTTAAGGGCGGCCGGAGGTCAGATTGGCTGGGGTTTTCAATTTCAGGATTACCGGTTTGTTTTTGTGTTATCGCTGCTTGTGTTCGCCTTTGCGCTGAGTCTGTTTGGCGTATTCGAATTCAGCGTCTCGGCGCGGGCAACCGGAAAACTGGCTCACCTGGCGAGCGGCGAGGGGTACGGCAGCGCCTTTTTTCAGGGAGTATTTGCCACGGTCCTGGCCACCCCATGCACCGCGCCGTTCCTCGGTACCGCATCCGCCTTTGCCTTTGCCCAGCCCGCGCCGGTTACGACCCTGATTTTTCTGGCCATCGGTGCCGGTCTGGCGGCGCCATACTTGTTGCTGGCGTGCAATCCCCGCTGGCTGCAATTTCTGCCCAGACCCGGCGTCTGGATGCTGAAGGTTAAGCAATTTTTCGGGTTCCTGCTGCTGGCGACGTTGCTCTGGCTCATCTGGATCGCCGGGCAGCTCCATGGGGTCGAGGGCATTGTCAGCTTGTCTGCGGCCTTGCTGGTCCTGGCGGTGCTGGCCTGGATCAAAGGCTCATTCTGGACGCCGGTGGCGTCGCGGGTCTCCAAGGCTTTCGCCGGGGCAGCCATGCTGGTGACTTTGGTTTTCGCTCTCTCCGCGTACCGGATGGTGACCACGCCGAGCCGGCTTGCCTGGGGAGAATTCAGCCCGCAAAGCCTGGATGTAGCGCTGGCCAGCGGGCGGCCGGTCTTTGTGGATTTCACCGCCGATTGGTGCCTCACGTGCAAAGCGAATGAACGGTTTGCAATCGACACACCGGCCGTCCGGAACGCGTTCAGCCGTAAAAACGTCGTTACCCTGCGGGCGGACTGGACCCACGGGGACGAGGCGATTACGGCGTTACTCCGGCAACACGGTCGCGCGGGTGTGCCGATGTACCTTTATTACCCTGGCGGCCGGGAACGTGCCCCGGTGGTGCTGCCCGAGTTGATCAGTACGCAGACGGTTCTGGACGCGCTGCAGAAAGGTTAACCTGCTCAGTCATTCACCCTTAAACCTACGCTGAAACCCTATGAAAAAAATGTATTCCACTCTCGTTACCCTTGTTGCCTCGCTGGCGCTGGCCCCCTTGGCCCGCGCTGAGGTTCAAGTCGGATCGCCTGCGCCGGATTTTTCGCTGACTGACACTCACGGCCGGGGCTACCGGCTGTCCGACTATCGGGGCAAGATCGTCGTCCTGGAATGGTACAATCCTGATTGTCCGTTTGTCGGCAAGCACTACCGCTCGGGCAACATGCAGGAATTGCAAAAGGAGTACACCGCCAAGGGCGTGATCTGGCTGACGGTTGATTCCTCGGCCCCTGGCGAACAGGGCAACTACCCGGCCGAGACCCTGAACCAAATCTCCAATAAAGTCGGCGCAATCCGGACCGCGCTGCTGTTGGACCCGGACGGGAAGGTCGGCCATTTGTACGACGCCAAGACGACGCCGGACATGTACATCATCGATTCAAAAGGTTCCCTGGTTTACCGAGGTGCAATCGACAACAAGAGCAACACCAACGAGGCAGACATCAAGACGGCGACCAATTACGTCAGGCAGGCGCTTGACGCGGTCATGGCGGGTAAGCCGGTGCCGGTTTCGGCGACGCGGCCCTACGGCTGCACGGTGAAATACGCGGGCCGCTGAAGCGGTGCAGGCAGGAGGGTATGGGGGTTCGAGCTCAGGAAGTCCATGGGGTCACGCCGGTACTTTTCGCCTGGCAGGCTTATGATCCTGCTGCCAAGGTGGATCTGACGAGCGTGGCTCACCTGGTTGACGGCCGGTTGGTGCTGGTGGACCCGGTGGAGCTTACGGACGAGGCCGAGGCGGAGCTGGTTTCAGCAGGCGACCCGGTGGCCATTGTCCTCACCAACGGCAACCACGAGCGGGCAGGCGTTCGCCTGGCCGCTTCCTGGCAGGTTCCCGTACTCTGCCACAGGGCCGCGGCTGCGGAGACCGGCATTGCGGCTGACGCATACGTCGATGACGGCCAGGAACTTCTGGGCGGGCTCACGGTTATCACCCTGCCGGGCGGCGGCCCGGGAGAACTGGCGTTGTACCATGCCGGGAGTCAGGCGTTGAGCTTCGGTGATCTGGTGATCAATCTTCCGGGGTACGAGTTTAGCCTGCTGCCTGACAAATACTGCGCTGACCCGCGACAAGCGCGTGCGTCGCTGCGGAAGCTGCAAGGGTTATCGGTGAGCCGGGTGACCTTTGCGCATGGATGGCCTGTGGTGACCGGCGCCGGGGAGCGCCTCACCCGTCTGATTCAGAAATCTTCGAATGAGCCGTAATCATTGGAATTGAGCGACGCGGTCGTCGCCATTTTCCTCGGAAATTTTGCCGGTCGCAGCTGTTAAATCTCAACAAGCCATGCATTCGATGCTCACGTACCAGAGACCCGGCTTTGCAGTCCGGGGTCAATGTGGTAGGCTGTCCCGTCCCTAAGTATATGGCACAACCAGATCCCAGGTCTTCCAAGGACCGAAATACGCGGAATTTTGGAAACGACAACAACTTTAATTGGCGCGGTTTGCTCCTGTTTGCGTGTGCCATTGCGTTGTTGGGCGGCTTTTTATTTTCACGAAACGGGAACTACGGGAATGTCGAAGAACTTCCGTACACCACCTTTGAACGTTATCTGCAGGAAAACCGGATCAGTCACGATGAACCGCTGCAGTTGATCGTCACCGAAGGGCGGAGTACGCAGGTGTTGCGCGGTGCTTACGACCGGAGCCGCAAACCGGCGGGCGTCAACGGTGCGGATCATTTCAAAACCACGATCTTCATTGAATACAACAAAGACCTGAAGTCAGAGCTTGAGAATAAGGGTTATCAGGTGGACATCCGGGCGGATTCAGACGTGATGGTCTCGGCCATTCTGCAGTTTGCACCGATCGCGATCTTCTTCCTGATCCTTTATCTCTTTTTCCGGCAGCAGATTCGCAATGCCGGGAAAGGTGCGCTGAGTTTCGGCAAGAGCAAAGCGCGCATGCTGGCGCGTGACCGGAACCGGGTCACTTTCAAGGACGTGGCCGGGGTTGAAGAAGCCAAAGAGGAGGTTCAGGAAATCGTTGATTTCCTCAAGGACCCGAAAAAGTTTCAGAAGCTCGGCGGCCGCATACCTAAAGGTGTTTTGATGGTCGGCCCGCCGGGGACGGGAAAGACACTGCTGGCCCGGGCGATCGCCGGTGAAGCGGATGTGCCGTTTTTCAGCATCAGCGGCTCGGATTTCGTGGAGATGTTTGTCGGCGTGGGTGCCTCCCGGGTCCGCGACATGTTCGAGCAGGGCAAGAAATCGGCGCCCTGCATCATATTCATCGACGAAATTGACGCTGTCGGACGCCACCGCGGCCACGGTCTGGGCGGCGGTCATGACGAACGTGAACAGACGTTGAACGCGCTGCTGGTCGAGATGGACGGGTTCGATACGCAGGAAGGCGTGATCATCATTGCCGCGACGAACCGTCCGGACGTCCTGGATCCGGCATTACTGCGGCCGGGGCGGTTTGATCGCCAGATCACGGTGAATCTGCCGGACGTGAAAGGCCGTGAAGAGATTTTGCGGGTCCACTCCAAGCGGGTGAAACTTGCCGAGGGCGTTGATCTGGCGGTAGTGGCCCGGGGTACCCCGGGTTACTCGGGCGCCGAGTTGGCCAACGTCATCAATGAGGCGGCTTTGCTCGCTGCGCGCCGCGGCTTGAAAGCCATCACGATGGCTGAGTTGGAAGAGGCTCGGGACAAGGTCCGGTGGGGCAAGGAACGGCGCAGCCTGGCCATCAGTGAAAAGGAGAAGGAAAACACGGCGTACCACGAGGCCGGCCACGCGCTCCTGTGCGAGGTGCTCGAATACACCGATCCGCTTCACAAGGTGACGATCATTCCTCGGGGCCCATCGCTGGGGTCGACCATGTACCTGCCGACCGAGGACAAGTATACAAATCGCAAAAACGAGTTGCTCGATCGACTGGTCGTCATCATGGGCGGCCGCGTGGCGGAAGAGATTGTGTTCGGTGATGTGACCAACGGTGCCTCGGGCGATATCCGGATGGCTACCGGCATTGCGCGCAAGATGGTCTGTGAGTGGGGCATGAGCGAGCGTCTTGGGATGGTCGAGTATGGAGAACACGAGGATTACGTGTTCCTGGGCCGGGATATCTCGCGCTCTCGGGCCTACAGCGAGGCGACCGCGCAGGAAATCGACCGCGAGGTCAAGCGGCTCTGCGACGACTCTTACCAGCGAGCGATGAAGATCATTACGCAGCGTAAGGACACGTTGATCGCGATTGCCAAGGCGTTGCTGGAGTACGAAACGCTCGATGGGAATCAGATCCGCGAGATCATCAACAATGGGCGGCTGCTGAACCCGCCGCCGCCGATTTCTCAAAACCGCCGCGGGCTGCGTTCTGAGGAAAATGACCGTCCTGAGCCGGAAGGGCTTGGCGGCCTGACCGAGGCACCGGTTTAGACCGCCACGTTTTCTTCAGCGCTCTTGATTCAAGGGGCGACCGGGTGTTTCCCGGTCGCCCCTTCTTTTTCGAATGCCGCAAATGCCACGAGTGAAAAAGTGCCACAAACGGAAGCGCACCCGATTTGCGACGTTCCTTTCCGAGTCCACAGGGTCGCAAGGGATGAAAATCAAGGTAGGATGCCGGCTTAGTAATGGCATTCTGCACTTTCGCGCTTCATGACCTTGGACGATGTGTAGAGCTGAAGAACGCGAGTAACGCCTCCAATGAGGAACTCCCTTTGGTTCGCGGCGTTTTTTCACTCACGGCTTTTGTGGCATTCCCTTAGCACGTTGACGCCGTACGTGCTTCGCGTTTACGGTCAGCCAAGATGACGAGAATTGGAATCAACGGATTTGGGCGGATTGGGCGTTTGGTGTTCCGAGCAATCGTGGAGCAAGGCCTGTTAGGGAATCAGATCGATGTGGTGGCAGTTAACGACCTCGTGCCGGCAGACAACCTTGCTTATCTTCTGAAATACGATTCTACGCAGGGACGATTTCAGGGAGATGTGGTCAGTGAGAAGTCGAGCCCTGACCTTGCCGAAGATGACACTTTAGTCGTGAACGGGCAGCGAGTCCGTTGTCTCGCGGTGAAAGAAGGTCCGGCGGCCCTCCCGTGGGGTAAGTTGGGGTGTGAAGTCGTCATTGAGTCGACGGGCCTGTTTACGGCCGCCGAAAAGGCGAAAGGGCACCTGGACGCCGGGGCCAAGAAAGTCATCATTTCGGCGCCGGCGAAAGGGGAGGACATCACGATCTGCATGGGCGTGAACCACGAAAAGTACGAGGCGGGTAAACACCACATCCTTTCTAACGCCAGTTGCACGACGAACTGCCTGGCGCCGATCGTGTACGTACTTCTGAAGGAGGGTTTCGGCATTGAGGAAGGCTTGATGACGACCGTTCACAGCTATACGGCCACTCAGAAGACGGTTGACGGACCTTCGCGGAAGGACTGGAAAGGTGGACGGGCCGCAGCCATCAATATAATTCCCTCGACGACCGGTGCGGCCAAAGCGGTTGCGCTGGTGTGCCCGGAAGTCAAAGGCAAGCTTACCGGGATGTCGTTCCGCGTGCCGACCCCGACGGTATCGGTGGTTGATCTCACCGTGCGAACCGCGAAGGAGACCAGCTACAAAGAGATTTCCGCAAAAATGGAGGCGGCAAGCAAAACCTACCTGGATGGCATCCTGGGCTACACGTCCGACGAGGTGGTTTCGACCGACTTTGTGCATTCCAAGCACTCGAGCATTTTCGACGCGGGCTCAGGCATCGAGTTGAACAGCCGGTTTTTCAAGTTGATCAGCTGGTATGACAATGAGTGGGGGTACTCAAATCGCTGCGTAGATCTGCTTAAGCACATCATCTCCTAAGGCCGGAGCGAGACGATCATGGCTAAACTATCGGTTCGCGACCTCGACGTTCGGGGGCGGCGGGTGCTGATGCGGGTGGATTTTAATGTGCCGGTTGACGAGGTTGACGGCCGGACCCGGATCACCGATGACACTCGCATTCAGGAAAGTCTGCCGACGATCCGCTTGCTCCAGGAAAAAGGGGCCAAAGTCATCCTGCTCGCGCATTTCGGGCGTCCGAAGGGGCAGCCGAACCCGAAATACTCGCTTCGTCCGGTTGCAGAGCACCTTCGGACGTTGCTCGGTGGCTCGGTTGAATTCTCGCCTGAATTGATTGGTGAGAAGGCCGAAGCGGCTACCCGGGCGGTGCCGGAGCGCGGCGTCCTTCTGATGGAAAACGTTCGTTTTTACAAGGAAGAAGAAAAGAACGATGAGAAGTTTGCCGAGGCGCTGGCTCGCCTGGGTGAGGTTTATGTGAATGACGCGTTCGGAGCGGCGCATCGCGCGCACGCCAGCACGGCCGGGGTGGCCAGATTCATGCCTCAGGCGGCGATGGGACTCCTGATGGAGCGGGAACTCAAATACCTGCAGGAGGAACTGGCTGACCCGAAACGCCCCTTCCTCGTGATTTTGGGGGGCTCAAAAGTGTCCGACAAAATCGGCGTTATCCATGCGCTGATGGAGAAGGCGAACGTTTTTCTGATCGGCGGAGCCATGGCTTATACCTTCTACCGAGCCCTTGGAATTCCGACCGGAGCCAGCCGGGTGGAAGAAGACAAGGTAGACCTGGCTCGGGAGTTACTGGATCGGGCCAGGGCCAAAACGATCAAGTTTCTTATACCGTCAGATAACGTCGAGGCCGCCGAGTTTAAAGCTGGCGCCCCTACGCGGAACACGCCCCGGGTATCGGCTTCTCAGGGAATTTCGGATGGCTGGATGGGTGTCGACATCGGGCGCGAGACGGTCGCGGAGTATAAGGCGGAAATCGCCAACGCAAAGACGATCCTGTGGAATGGTCCGGTCGGCGTGTTTGAGATACCGGACTTTGCGGCGGGAACCCGAGCGGTCGCAGAAGCGGTGGCATCGGCAGATGCCACGACGATCATCGGCGGAGGGGATTCGGTCACGGCCGTCAAACAGTTCGGGCTCGCGGACCGGATGACGTTCATCTCCACCGGCGGCGGCGCATCACTCGAGTTGCTGGAAGGCAAAGAACTGCCCGGCGTTGCGGCGCTTACCGACAAATGAACGGGCATGCGTAAGAAAATCCTGGCAGCCAACTGGAAGATGAACCTCACGAACGGTGAGGCTTCAGATTATGTGCAGGTTCTGATCAAGGAACTCGGCGAAGTAAACGATGTCGAGGTGGTTTTGGTACCTCCGTTTACGGCGATTCCCGCCCTGGCGGCACTTTCCGAGCGGGCGCCGTTTATCCGGCTCGGCGCCCAGAACCTGCACTGGGAAAAGAGCGGCGCCTTCACGGGCGAGATCAGCGCAGGCATGCTGCGCGCTTTGTACGTCAAATACGTAGTGGTAGGGCACAGCGAGCGCCGTCGGCTCTTCGGTGAGTCAGACGCAGTAATCAACCGCAAAGTCCGGGCTGCCTTGGAGACGGGGCTCAGGCCGATCCTTTGCATGGGCGAAAGTCTGCAGCAGCGCGAGAACGACGAGGTTGATAAAGTACTCGAGTACCAGCTCCGGGAAGGGTTACGATCGGTCAGCTCCAAGGAGTTGCCTGAAGTGGTGATTGCCTACGAACCGGTCTGGGCCATCGGCACAGGACGGACGGCGACCTCGGACCAGGCACAGGCGGCGCATGCCTTTGCCCGGAAGGTCCTGGCTTCGTTGAGCGATCAGGCAACGGCGGAACGGGTCCGTATTCAATATGGCGGGAGCGTGAAACCGGAAAATACTGAGGACCTGATGCTTAAACCCGACATAGACGGCGCATTGGTGGGCGGCGCAAGCCTGGATCCGCGCTCTTTCGCGCAGATCATCCGCAAAGCGGAAGCGGCGCTGGCTGCCTGACTCGACTCGGTCCCGGCGAGAGCGGGTTCTGCCGCCCCTTCAGCGAATCCAACCCGGCGGGGCGGGCGTTTGTTAGGGAGGGCGTACAGGCGTGACGCCTTAGGAGGGCTGAAAGCGGCCCGGTGGGCCGGAGCAAGCAAGGCTACCAGCCACCAGCTCTGGCCGTCTCTTCTGCGCAAGGCGCGGCTCAACCGGCTTGAAAACCGATGTAAGATCGGCACCCCCTGCAGGGCAAAGACTGCCATACCGGGAGGGCAGCAAAGGTTTGTTCAATGCGACGACCAAGCGAAGTCGCCCGAAGATTACTCATCATCAAGGCTAGGCATTACCGGCAGCCTTATGATCAGGCCCTTGCGGAGCCGCCCCTTTATGGTCCGGTCCTTGCGGCGCGTTGATCTCGACCTTCATGCCGTCGCTGATCCCGTCACCGGGCGTCACCACGATACGATCCTTCGGGCCGATGCCTTCAAGTTCCAGTTTGTTCCCCAGGTCGCGCCGGACGGTCACCTTACGGATCTGCACTTTGTTATCCGGCCCGACCACGGCTACCGCCGCTCCCTCCGCCCGGAACAACAGCGCGGTCGCGGGCACCACCAAGGCGTTCGGCGTTCCCGCCGTCTGCAGGCGCACCATCGCGTAGGCGCCCGGGAAGAGTTCGCCGGTCGGGTTCGGGATCTGAATCTCGGTCAGCAGCGTCCGGCTGTTCGGGTCGATGGCCCGGGCCGTGCTCACCACGTTACCGGGAAATGTCCGATTCGGGAAAGATCCAAACGTTAACTCTGCCTTGACGCCGTCATGGACATAGGGCGCCATGGCTTCGGGTACGTTCACATACACGCGCAGCGGATCATTCTTGGCCACCACAAACAGGGAACTGCCCGAACCGGAAACGATCAGCGCGCCGATATCGGTGTTGCGGGCAGTCACGATGCCGTCAAAGGGCGCCCGCAACAGTTTGAAGTTCTCGAGGGCTTGGAGGCTGCGCACGGCCGCCTCATCGGCCCCGACTGTGGCCTGCTTGACCCGGAAGTCGCCGGCCGCATTGTCGATGTCCTGCGCCGCGATGACGTGGCGTTTGAACAGGTCCTGGTCGCGCTCGTAGGTCACGCGGGACAGGTCCAGGGCGGCCTGGGCCTGGTTAAGGGTGGCGCGCGCCTGATCGAGTTGCTGGTCGACCTGCGGGGTTTCAATCTCGGCCAGCAGGTCGCCGGTCCTAACCCGGGCGCCGATGTCAAAGTACCACTTTTTGAGGTAGCCGTTGGTCTGGGCGTAAATGGGTGCCTGGGTGTAAGCCTGCGTCTGGCCCGGCAGGTCCAGCTGAATGGAAGCGGGGCCCTGTTCCGGGGTAACGACGTCGACCCGCGTTTCCGCTGCCTGGTTGGCCACTTCCTGCGTCTGGCGAGTCGTTGAAAGGCGCGACCAAATGCCCCAGGCCGCCAGGCCCGCGAGGAGTACGGCCATTACGAAGATGACGAGGCGGAATGGTCCCGCACGCATTTTTCGCGTCGGCTTTTCCGGGGGATCGCCCTGCTGATCGCCGCCGCGTTGGGGTGGCGGTTCCGGAGCGCTACCACCACCGTTGGGCGGCTGAACCTCCGGGGCCTCCGGAGCATCCCGATTCGCCGGAGGCTCGGGCTCGTGCGCGCCTCGTTTTTCGGACAGGGTCATGGTTTGGCTCATACTCGTAACTTAAGCGTAATGTTCTTTAGGATTTCGCCGGCGCCGCTTCAGGGGAGACCCGGGGAGCGTGGCCCGTCTTGCCCCTACGCACCAGCATGAAGACGGTGGGTACAAAGAAGAGGGTGGCAGCCGTCGCCAGCAGCAGGCCGCCGATGACGGCGCGACCGAGCGGGGCGTTCTGTTCACCGCCTTCACCAAGGCCGAGAGCCATCGGCACCATACCGATGATCATCGCGGCCGCCGTCATCAACACCGGCCGCAGGCGGGTGTACCCCGCCTGCAAGGCCGAACGATAGGAATCCTTGTACTCTTCCTGGCGTTCGTTGGCGAACGTGACCACAAGCACGCTGTTGGCGGTGGCCACGCCCATGCACATGATCGCCCCCATCAAGGCCGGCACGCTGATGGTCGTCCTGGTGAGAAAGAGCATCCAGACGATACCCGCCAAGGCGCAAGGAAGCGCGGTGATGATGATGAAGGGTTCAATCCAGGACTGGAAGTTCACCACCATCAGGAGGTAGACCAGCAGCATCGAGAACAGGAGCCCGAAATACAAGCCCTCGAACGAGCTGTGCATCGTCGCAACCTGCCCCCGCACCACCATGGTGCTGCCCTTCGGCAAGTCTTTCCGGGCAGACTCAACGATTTTGCTGATGTGATCGGCCACGAACCCGAGATCCTTACCGAAAGCGTTTCCGTAGATATTAATCACGGGGCGGATTTGGTAATGGTCGACCACCGGGCTGGTCTGGCTGCGTGTGATCGTGGCCACGTTGGCCAGAATCTGTAAAACGATGTTGTTGCCGCCGAGGATCGGCAGGTTGCGCAGTGCATCCAGCGAATCCATCGCGTACTGCGGAACTTGCGTATTGACCTGGTAACTCACGCCGTTTTTCGGGTCGACCCAGAAATTGGGTGAGACCTGCTGAGAACCGCTGAGGGCGCCCAGAACACTGTTGGTGACTTGGCTTTGCGTCATGCCGAGCAGCGCGGCCTTGCTCCGGTCGACGTCGATGTTCAATCGCGGAGCGTCAGCCGGCTCCTGGATTCGGAGGTCCACCACGCCGGGCACGTGACGGATCTGCTCCAGCAGCCCGTTGCCGAAAGCCAGATTCGCCGTCTTGTTGGTGCCGATGATCTGGATGTCAAACGGCGCCGGCAGACCAAAGTTCAGGATCTGAGCGACGATATCGGCCGGAGGGTACCAGAACGTCACCGAGGAAAAATCGCGCTGGAGCCGTCCGCGGATCAGCTGTGTGAACTTGTCCGTCGGTTCGTGTTTCGGGGCCAACGCCACCAGGATGTCCCCGTCGGCGGGACTCATGGTGCCGGTGGTGTTGTAGCTCAGGTTGATGCCGCTGTACGGGATGCCCAGGTTATCGATGATTCCCTGGAGCTGGTCGCCCGGGATGACCTGGCGGATCATTTTCTCAATGTCGTCGACGTGACGCGCCGTCTCTTCGATCCGCGTGCCCGACGGCATCCGCACATGCAGGTCAAAACGTCCGGCATCCACGGCCGGGAAAAAGTCTTCACCCAGGAAGGGGTAAAGACAAAAAGTGCCACCCACCAGAACGGCCACCAATCCTATCATCACCCACGCGTTACGAAGGCAAACTCCCAGAAGGTCGCGGTAACCTTCACGCAGCTTCTCAAACCCGCGTTCGAACCCGCGCTGGATGGCCCCGCAAAGCGATAGCACCGGCCGAAAAATGATACCCATCGCAGCGAGCCGGCCGAACCAGGACCGCTTCCGGGGCCGGTCCTTGTCCTTTTCCTGTTCTTCTTCCTTGTTCGCGCCTTTGGCGCCGTGGTCCGCGTGGCGCATGAGGTACATCGCAAGCGTCGGCACCAACGTTCGTGAGAGCACGTACGAAGCGAGCATCGCGAAGATTACCGCTTCAGCCAGCGGTATGAACAGGTACTTGGCGACGCCCGAAAGGAAGAAGACCGGCACGAACACGATGCAGATGCACAAGGTCGAGACGAACGCCGGTACGGCGATCTGGGCCGCACCTTCCCGGATCGCGTCCAGGATATCGTGCCCTTCCTCGAGGTAACGGTCGATATTTTCGATGGTGACCGTCGCATCGTCGACGAGAATACCGACCGCGAGTGCCAGGCCGCCCAGCGTCATGATGTTGAGCGTCTGGCCGAGGGCGCTCAGGGCGACGATGGATGTAAGGATGGAGAGGGGGATGGAGATAAGAATGATCAGGGTGCTGCGCCAATCCCCCAGGAACAGCAGGATCATCAATGCCGTCAACCCCGCCGCGATCGCGCCTTCCCGGAGCACGCCTTCCAACGCCGCGCTCACGAAGATCGACTGGTCCGACAGGAGTTGCACCGTGAGGTTCTCGGGCAGGGTCGCTTTCAGGGTCGGCAGGATCGACTTGATTCCGCCGACGATGTCCAGGGTGGAGGCGGTGCCGGTCTTCTGAATGTCAAGCATCGTCGCCCGCGAACCGTTGAAGCGGACGATGTTGGTCTGCGGAATGTTGCCGCTGTGAACAAAGGCCACGTCGCGCATGTAAATCGTGGCGCCGTTCACGACCTTCACGGGAAGCGCGTTCAGGGCCGCGATCGAGGTCGGACTCGAGTTGGTCCCGACCTGGTACTCATATTGCCCGATTTTGATGGTGCCCGACGGGAGGATGAGGTTCTGGGCATTCAAAGCGTTTACAACGTCGGAGGGCACCATGCCCCGTGCCTGGAGGGCTCGATAATCCAGGTCAATGGAGATGTACTTCATTTTCCCGCCATACGGGTAAGGGATGGCCGCGCCGGGAACGGTCACCAGCTGGGGACGAACGAAGTTAAGGGCGACGTCGTTAAGCTCCTGCTCGGAAAGGCCGTTCAGGCCGACGCGCAACACCGGAACATTTGAGGCGCTGTAACTGAGCACCAGCGGCGGCGTGATGCCTGACGGCAACTGCCTCAGGATCGCCTGCGACACCGACGTAACCTGCGCAACGCCACGGGGCACATTGGCGTCAGGTTGGAGAAAGACCTTTACAATCGCGATCCCGTAAAGCGACTGGGATTCGATGTGATCGATGTTGTCGACGGTGGTCGTCAGAACCCGCTCGTAAATCGACGTGATGTGCTGTTCGACGTCTTCCGGAGCCATTCCGGAGTAGTTCCAGATCACGGAGATCACCGGGATGTCGATCGTCGGGAAAATATCTTTCGGCGTCCGCATGGTAGCCAGGACCCCGGCGATCAAAATAAAGATGGCCAGAACGATAAACGTGTAAGGCCGGCGTAAGGCGAGGTTAACGATCCACATGGCAGGCTACGTTGGTGTTTAAAGCGGGTAGCAAATCGCGCGCCCGTTTCCCATTTGGCTGGAACAACGCTGCTGACGGTACGCCTGCAAAGGGCAATATGGAAGTGTACCGGTCGGTAAACTCGAAACTTTTTTTCCGGCCCGACAAAAATCGCAAAACGCAATTGCAAGCAGCGGCATGCGTCCTGCAGTCTGCATGACCATCATCACACGGTCACACGGCGGGCACAACGGGTCTGGCGGGCACAACGTAAGAGTTCACACGGTCACACGGCGGGCACGGCGGGTTTGGCGAGCACGACGTAAGAGTTCACACGGCGACCACGGCGGACAGAGCTCACAAGGCGAAAGGAACGAAGGTCTTACCCCGAACCCCGAACGCTACAGCCGTACGTGGTCTCCCTCGTCGTACTCTTTTTCGAACGTCTCGCCGTTTTCTTCGAAAGTCACTTTGAGCTTCTTGCCGTGGCCTTTGTAAGGATCAAAACCGAAGGTCTCGTTGGAAACCTCGAATTTAACGCCGTCGGCGGCGAGGCGCTGGACGGTCGCGGTCACGTCGACGTACCGGCCGTGGGTCCCATAGACGGCACGGACGACCCGGCGCCCGACCTCATAGCCTCCGTAAGGACGACCTTCCGGGCCCCGAATGATACGTCCTTGGTATACCCCACGGGGTTGCCGTTCGTAGTAGGTAGATTCCGGCATTCGGAACCGCAACGTCTGGTTCTCCTCGGCCCGCTCCGTGAACCGCTGGCCGCCGACGATGTACGTGACCGCGAGGTATTTCCTGCGGCCCGGCAATGGATCCCCACCGAACGTTTCATTGCTGACGTAAACCGCGCCGTCGCGATTGGCGAGTTCCTGCACCTGACTCGTTACGTCGACCCCGTAACCGCCACGGCCGTAAAAGGCCGACTGGACGAAAATATCCTGGCACATCCCGATGCCAGCCGTGACCATCCAGAACAAAACTGGACAGATAGGAAATGCGCGTCTCATAAGGGTTGCCACAGATGCTTCGACGCAGCGGCATCTTAATTTGATCAAGAATTGATTCACCGTTCAAACCCTCATTCCTTCCGCCGTGCTTCGCCGTGCCGCTGTGGCGCCGTGTG